>JAUXJL010000117.1 GCA_030624805.1 Acidimicrobiia bacterium | reverse complement strand
CTTCCAGAGTCTTGCCCTGGAGTTCGGCTCTTGTGGTCATAGGTTTCCTTTTGCTACATCCGAGAGATTTCGGGCAAGCGCTAAACGTGAATGCACGTGGATTGCTCAACGGGCCAGAGCGCTGGAGTCGAGCTGTGGACGGATTGTCCGGAATTCATCTTAGATGCTCGACGCAGTTGAACCAACCAGGCTGCACTGATTTCTATTCCTTCGGCCGATCGAGCGTGACTGTTGAGGCTTGGCTGCGGTTCTCGTCAATAAAAGCCTGGACGGTCCCTAGCTCATTTGGGAGCTCGACGACGCGTTCTGGAAGCCCCCTCAGCGACCGAATGCGATCTGGTTCGATCGGACCCTCTCCCAGCGCAGCCTCCACCGTGTCGGGAAACTTGGCGGCGTGGGCGCAGGCGAGCATGACGAGTGGCACATCGGGATCCCGCCGGAGCGCCCGGCCAACCCCAACGCCGACCGCCGTGTGGGGGTCGAGCACAACGCCGGCCTGGTCATACACCCTCCCGATTACCTCGGCCGTCCCTTCATCGTCGAGGCGATCGGCGTCAAACAACTCTTGGAAGGCCTCCAACACCGGTCCCGGCAGCTCAATATGACCGATCATCCGAAACCGCTCCATGAGCGCAGCCAGGATCGCTCCATCCCGTCCCAACAGTTCGAACAGCAGCCGTTCAAAGTTGGAGCTGACCTGGATATCCATCGCAGGGCTCGTCGAACGTACGACCTCGGTTATCTGCAGCCCTCCCGTTTCGAAAGCCCTTGTCAGGATGTCGTTGACATTCGTGGCGAGAATGAGCTGACTGATGGGAACTCCCATCTCGCGAGCAACGTGGCCGGCGTAGATGTTGCCGAAGTTGCCGGTGGGCACCGAGAAGGCGACGCTCGAACCGGGGGCACCCAGGGCGACCGCGGCCGTCACGTAATAGACCGTCTGGGCCATGACCCGGGCCCAGTTGATCGAATTGACCGCAGACAAATCATGCCGCTGTCGGAACTCGGTGTCGGCGAACATGGCCTTGACGAGATCCTGACAGTCATCGAAGGTCCCTTCGATGGCAAGATTGTGGATGTTGGGGACGTCGACCGTGGTCATCTGGAGGCGTTGAATTTCTGACACCCGCCCCCGAGGATGCAGCATGAACAGCTCGATGCCCTCCCGCCCACGAACCGCCTCAATGGCGGCCGACCCGGTGTCTCCGCTGGTAGCGCCGATGACAGTGACCGAGTGAGATCGCTTCTCGAGCTCGTGCTCGAAGAGGTTGCCGAGCAGCTGGAGAGCCACGTCTTTGAACGCCAGAGTCGGGCCCCAGAACAGCTCGAGCAACCACTCTCCCGTGCCCTGATCGAGCACCCGAAGCGGTGTCACATCCGGGTGGTCGAATTGTTGGTAGCTGTGCTGCACGAGGTCGGCGAACTCGTCGGGCTCGTAGTCGGGCACGACGAACGGCAGCATTACTTCGGTGGCGACCTGAGCGAACGCTTGGTCGGCGAAGGAGCGCAGTGTCGATTCGTTGAGGAGCGGGATTTCAACGGGCACATACAGGCCACCATCCGGCGCCAGACCTTCCAATAACACGTCGGAGAAACCCCGCCGGGCACCACTCCCCCGGGTGGACTCGTACTTCACAGGTTGGGGGTGGGACCGGCGCCTTCGACGCGAATCACCGCGGCCACATTGTTCACCACGTCGAGCGACCGGAGCGCCTGGGCGGTCGCCCTCTGACGTCCCTCATTGTGAGCGTGGGTGACGAGCAGCAGGGTGGCACCGTCATCCTCACCCTCCTGCCAAACCGACTTGATGCTGACTTCATTGTCACCGAACACTCCGGCCACCTGCGCCAGCACACCAGGACGATCGACCACTTCGAGCCGGAGGTACCAGGTAGTGGAAGCGGACTCAAAATCGAGCACTCGCCCCGGCTGGAAGCGTATCGGGGGTGCTACTTGGGCGCCGGCCAACAGTTCTCGGGCCGCATCGACGACATCTCCCAGCACCGCGGTGGCGGTCGGCGCTCCACCGGCACCAGGGCCCGCAAACAGCAGCTGGTCGAAACTCGGCCCCTCGACGAAGACGGCGTTTGTGGCTCCCCGGATGACCGCCAATGGGTGATCGGCCGGAACAAACGTGGGGTGAACCCGCACGTTGATGCCGGCTTCGCTGTTCTCGGCCACGGCCAGCAGCTTGATGACGTACCCCAGCTCGCCGGCGATCCGCAGGTCGGTGGCGTCGATCCGCTCAATGCCCTCTGTGTACACCCGGTCGCCGGCCACCCAGGTCCCGAACGCCAGGCTGGCCAGGATGGCCGCCTTGGCAGCGGCGTCGGCCCCCGACACATCGGCAGTGGGGTCGGCCTCGGCGTACCCGAGCTCCTGAGCCTCAGCTAGAGCCGCCTTGTACTCGGCACCTTCTTCGGCCATTTTGGTGAGGATGTAGTTGGTTGTTCCGTTGACGATCCCGAGCACACGGTCGATCTGTTCACCGGCCAGAGTCTCCGAAAGAGGCCGGATGATGGGGATGCCACCGGCGACTGCGGCCTCGAATAGCAGCGGGACGCCGGATTTTTCGGCCAGCGCGATGAGCTCCTTGCCCCGGGAGGAAATGAGAGCTTTGTTGGCCGTAACCACCGGCTTACCTGCCCGCAGGGCGGCCGCGACCAGGTCCCCGGCCGGGTCTTCGCCACCCATGATCTCCACGACCAGCTGGACGTCAGGATGGTTGACCACCTCCATCGGGTCCTCGGTTAGAACGTCGGCTGGAAGCGAGACGGAGCGGGTCTTGTCGAGGTCGCGCACCGCCACCCTCACTACATCGATCTCGAGACCCGTCTTGGTAGAGACCGAGGAGCCTTCGTTCACCAGCTTGTGCAAAAGCGCTCCGCCGACCGTTCCAAAGCCAAGAATCCCGATGCCAACTCTCATAGCCGGTGATGGTAGACCTCCTCAGACGTGAACAGAGGAACACCCTTCCTGCACGGATGTCCCTCTGTTCTGGCAAGGCCCCTGGGCCGCGAGATTGGTTAGGAAATGATGAGCCCGGCTGCGGCGGCTGCGCCAATGAGAGCGGCTGCGGAACCAAGCGAGTTTCGGATGACGATGATCATGAGAGATAGATCGTCCCGAGGGTGGATCCCGAGAGACACAAGGAATTCGATGCCGGGGGGACTAGTCATCCCCCGGAGGGGGACTGACGTCGCGATCTACGAGGTCGGCGAAGGTTTCTCTCCGAATCACCAGGGTCGCCTCGCCGTCCTTGGCGAAGACAACCGGCGGCCGAAGCACCATGTTGTAGTTGGATCCCATGGAATAGCCGTAGGCGCCGGTAACCGGCGTCGCCAAAACATCCCCCACCTCCAGATCGGCCGGAACTGCGGCGTCTTGCACGATGACATCGCCGGATTCGCAATGTTTGCCAACGATTCGGACGCCAAGCTCGCGGTCGGCGTTGGTCGCTCGAGGCAGAAACGCCTCGTACCCGCTCCCGTACAAGACTGGCCGGGGGTTGTCGCTCATGCCACCATCCACCGAAACGTAGGTCCGTACGCCGTCGATCGGCTTGATTGTCCCGACCCGATACAGCGTGACGGCGGCGGACGCCACGATGGCGCGGCCCGGCTCAGCCAGGATGCGGGATTCGATCCCAGCGTCGGCGCAGGCAGTCTTTACGGCCTCGGCCCACTCAGCTATGGAGGGCGCCGACTCCCCTGCCACGTAGGCCACCCCGAGACCGCCACCAATCGAGAACTCCCGGGCCGCGGCGCGACGAACGAGCGGAGCAAGAGCCTTCACCGCCTTGATGAATGAGTCGACGACAAAGACCTGGCTGCCGATGTGAGCGTGGAGTCCGGCTAGCTCCATGGCAGGTGATTGGGAAGCCCGGTCGATGGCGGACCCGGCTGCGCCGCCGGCAAGACTGAACCCGAATTTTGAGTCGGCGGCACCGGTCTGGAGGTATTCGTGGGTATGGGCTTCGATACCCGGGTTGACTCGCACGAGAACTGTCGGCGGCGGCAGTCCATCAGCGACGAGCAGCTCGATGCGGTGCATCTCGTCAAATGAGTCGACCACGATGCGTCCCACCCCAACCTCCAGCGCCATTTCCAGCTCGTGCTGTGACTTGTTGTTGCCGTGCATGACAAGACGGTCGGCCGGCACACCGGCGGTGAGGGCGACATGGAGCTCACCGCCGGTGGCAACGTCGAGTTGCATCCCCTCCTCGTGTGCGAGCCGGGCCATGGCGGTGCAGAGGAAGGCCTTAGTGGCATAGGCAACCCCGTCCCCGAAGGCCGTGACGGCTTCCCGGCAGCGAGCCCGCACATGATCCTCGTCATACACAAACACAGGCGTCCCGAAATCCCCGGCGAGTTGGAGGGCGTCGCAACCGGCGATGGACAGCCGACCGTCGCGGTCAATCGAGGCGTTATCGGGTAGAAGGGTGACGGGGAGCGCAGGCATGGGTGGCTATTGAAGCCGCTAAGGGGGTCCGTTCGCCAGTGCGAGGCGTTCGAGTCGGTATTTGTGGTAGTAGTCGAGGTGCTCGAGTAGGCGTTCGTGGTGGTCGGGATCGAACCGGGGCCGGGCCGGCTCGTACTCCTCTCCCCATTGATCAATGAACACCAATGACGTGTTGGGGGACCCGGATATGTGCCATCCCTTGCGGTGGATGAGACGATGATGAAACCCGCACAAGGTGACAAGATTGTCGAGATTGGTTGCACCACCGTCGGCCCAGTGCACCAGATGATGGACCTGAGTCCAACGAGTCCGCCCACATCCAGGGAACCGGCACCCGCCATCACGGCCCTCCACAAGGCGTCGCAACCAGGCGGGGATCTTGCGACTCGTACGGCCCACCCCCACCGTTACGCCCGAAGGATCATCAAGAGCCGGCTGCAGCCGGGAATCGCACAACAACCGACGTAGCTCGTGGGAATCGATGGCCTGCTCACCTGCCAGACCCGAAGTGGTACCCGATTCCAGATCCCCAGCGTTGAAATGAACCACGAGGGTGGCTCGGTCGTGATCAGCATCTGACCCAGCAGCTTCCGATACAACCTGAACCAGCGCCTCAGCGTTCGCCAGTGCTGGATCCCGGTGCAGTCCGGTGACCGGATCAAGGGGAGCCCGAGACGCCAATTGCCGCAGCGTGGTCTCAACCGCCAACCCATCAACCCCCGCAATCTCCCCCCGCAACTTGAGGAACGACTCGTCCTCACTCCACCACATCTCCAGCCACTCATGCTCAACGGCGTTTTTCGGACGGGACCGCTCAATCTCGAGCTCCTCGCGCACCGCCGCCGACAACTCATCGACCGGGGTGAACCGAGTCAACCCCAACAGGCCACGCTCTTTCTCTGGAGTGGCATACCGGCACAAAATCCGGACCTCATCAAACGACACGGCCCCAGTCCGAAACGCCTCCCGAACCAACGGCAAATCAACCAGCAACCGGGAGACCCGTACCCAACTCCGAGCCGTCTTCGGCTCCACACCCAGATCAAACACCAGCCAGGAGGCCATATCCGCAACCGAATTCTCGATCCGCGATTCCGGGGTATCCAACTCGGTAATCAAGTCCAACAACCCAACCACCGACTGATTCACCGCAGTGTGCGCTTCCACCAACCGGACCGCATCCGGCCGGCGACTCGCCGTTTCTCTATCCCCAATCTCCATACCCGCAACGTACCACCCGCCTGTGACACGAAACACGCCCCCGGAACGTGTCAATACGAATGACATAAAACGAAGAAAGTGTCTCACCCATCATGGACACAGAGGGCCCCGGCCCCGGAAGGCTCCGCCACCGAGCCAGCCAGCTCAAATGGACCACGCGGGCGGCCGGTAATCGCCTGTCACCCAGGGGCTGGTTCTGATCGTCTGTAGGGGTAGCGAAGGAGACGAGAATGATCAACGAAACTCTCTTCAAACAAACCTGGTGGGTGACCCTGGCCGTCGTTCTGGCGGGCCTCCAGATCGTGTTCGCCATTGGTATCGGTATGGATTCTGAGGCAAGTGGCACCGAGAGACTTGTCGTTTTCTCAGTGTGGGGTGCCGGCGCGGCGCTGGCTATCTTCGGAGCCCAGCAGCGGCCGAGGCACCGGCGGAGGGGGAATGCCCTTGTCGCCCTCGGCGTGGTTCCCGCCGTCATCACAGGAATCATTGCCTTCTGGTTCCCACCGCTGTGGCTGACCACGGCGGCCGGGCTTGCGGTGATCTGGTCGTCAATTCGGGATGCCACAGTCCCTGCGGATGTGGCCACTTCTTAGAAGCTACAAGACAGCGGATTCAACGCCGGTCGGACCGGTGATGAGGCCCGACGAACTGAAAAAGGGGGGGGGTTTTGCTCAGCGTTGCCACCAGCGCCGACACCATGAGGTAGACAGCCGCGACGCCGAGCGCCACCCCGATCTCGGCCACGCCCGGCCCCGTCCTCAGCCCCAGGATGACAATGGCCGCCCCGACAAGGAGTGTGCCGAAAACGAAGGCCGTGTCGACCAGGTCGCGGTCGCGAAGCTCCCCGGCCAACGTGCAGGCCAAGCCGAGGGTCGAGTAGATCGCCACCACTACGGG
>JAUXJL010000151.1 GCA_030624805.1 Acidimicrobiia bacterium | reverse complement strand
GCTTCCGAGTGTCGACTCTTCCACCGGTGACCTCAGCTTCGCATTGGCGCCGGACGCCATCGGCACGGCCAACATCCAGCTCAGGCTTCTGGACAACGGCGGGACCGCCAATGGCGGTCAGGACACCTCGCCGGTCCAACCCTTCAAGGTCACGGTTGATCCGGTCAACGATGCTCCCAGTTTCACCAAGGGCCCGGACCAGACTCAGCTGGCCGACTCCGGCGCTCATTCGATCGTCGGGTGGGCGACCGCGATCAGCCCGGGTCCTGCCAACGAATCCGGCCAATCCGTTGTCTTCAACACAACCGGAAACACCAACCCGGCACTGTTCTCCGCTCCCCCGCTCGTGGCTTCGACCGGCACCCTCGTCTACACCGTTGCTCCCGGAGAGTTCGGCTCGGCGACCATCACCATCGAAGCTCAAGCCGACGGCGGAACGGCTAATGGTGGGGTCGACAGGTCGCCGACTCAGGCCTTTGACATTACGGTCGTCAAGCCTCAGATCGTCGTCAGTGAATTCCGGCCAGATGGCCCCCTGGGAGCTGATGATGAGTTCGTAGAGATCTTCAACGCAGGTTCCGGGGCAATCAACCTGACAGGATGGAAGCTGCATGTGACCAGCGGAGTGAACGTCGATTTCTACACATTCCCGTCCTTCACGCTCAACCCGGGGCAGCACTACCTGGTGTCGCACCCCTCGGTCGCGGCCGGGCTCGGAGCCGACGGCGTGACCTCGGGAGTGCTCTTCGGCCCGACCTGGGGTGACGTCCAGATCCTCACCGTCGCCGACGCCCAGGTTGAGGCCTTTCACTACGGCGCGGGGCCCACGTTGGGCGAGGGGACGCCGCTACCGACGTGGGTTACTACCGGTATCGACGGCAGCTTCGAGCGGCGCGACGGCCTTACGTTCGGTAGCTGCACAGATAGTGATGACAACTGGTCCGACTTTGTACGGAGGCACGGCCTGAGCACGCCACAAAACAGCAGCGCTCCGGTGACACCGTGTGCTCCTCCGGCCGCCGCCGCCAATCTGGCGATCGCGGAATTCCGGACAGGCGGCCCACTCGGGTTCGAGGACGAGTTCATCGAGGTCCTCAACCCGACCGCCGGTGTCGTGGACGTCAGCGGCTGGACGTTGGAATTGTTTGGATCCGTGCTCCACACGTTCCAGACTGGATCGATCGTCAATCCGGGTGACCGTTATGTGGTGGCAGCGGGCTCTACCTACCCGGGCTTCAAGGACGACACGTACAACGGCCTCATCCCGACGCCGTGGCTGGGTTTCCCGGACGGCCTCCTCGAACTCAAGAACGCTCCCGCAGTGGTTGATGCTGTCGCCTGGGGCTTGAGTGCTGCCGAAGGCAGCCCGCTTCCGGATTACGACGACTTTGATACCTTCGACCGCAGCTACGCCCGGGGCTTCAACGGGTGCGCGGATCTCGGCAACAACCTGGCTGATTTCGTTGTGAGTTTTCAGGCGACGCCGGGCACCGGTATTTGCTGAACAAGCCGTGTAGTCGTGTCTGAGGGTTTTGGGCAACCGCCTTGCGGATTCCTAACCTCCGCTGTGGAAAAGGAGACCCCGCCGCGTGGAGCTATTCGACTATTTGCCCATTGTTGTCATGGTCATTGTTGGCATCGGATTTGCAGTTGTGTCCCTTTTCGTCTCCCGCCTGGTTGCGCCGAGCAAGCCAACTCCCGAGAAGCTGGCGCCCTATGAATCGGGGATCGTTCCCGAGGTTGAGCCGGTCGAGCGGTTTCCCGTCAAGTTCTATCTGGTGGCGATGCTGTTCGTCATTTTCGACATCGAAATCATCTTTCTCTTTGCATGGGCATCTCGCTTCAGTGAGCTCGGTTGGGTCGGCGTCGGCACTATCGCGGTGTTCGTAGCTCTGGCCATAGAGACCCTCGTATATGTCTGGAAACGGGGCGCCCTCGACTGGAACCCACCTCGCAGGGAGCGGTATGTCCCCGACACCGAGGAGGCCGCCTGATGGCAGACCGGTCCGGGTTCCTCACAACCTCCATCAATTCCATAGCCAATTGGGCGCGTTACCAGTCATCATGGGGAGCCACCTTCGGGTTGGCTTGCTGCGCCATTGAGATGATGCACACCGGCGCCGCTCACAACGATCTGGCCCGGTTCGGTATGGAAGTCTTCCGGGCTTCGCCCCGGCAGGCCGATCTCATGATTGTTGCCGGCCGCGTGTCACAGAAGATGGCTCCGGTGCTTCGCCAGGTGTATGACCAGATGCCTGAGCCCAAGTGGGTTATTTCGATGGGGGCGTGCGCCTCCTCAGGTGGGATGTTCAACAACTATGCGCTCGTTCAGGGTGTCGATCAGGTGGTGCCGGTTGACGTGTACGTGCCGGGATGCCCGCCTGGGCCACAGTCACTCATGCACGCGATCCTGACGTTGCACGAGGGCATCAAAAGCGGAGAGTTCGTCAGGGTATGAGCGAACAGGCCCCCCCGCCCGAGGAAGAGGTAGTTGTAGAGTCGGCACGGCTTCGGTTGGCTCCACTACTAGCCGGGCTGGCCGAGACGTTCGCCGACGCAACGTTCGAGGAATCGGTGGCTGGGCAACAGGTGGCCCGGGTGGAGAGCGCCCGGCTGGTTGAGTTTGTACAGGCCTGCCGGGATGCCGGCTTCGAGATGTTTATCGACCTCACTGCAGTCGACTACTACCGACGCCGACCCGGACCCCGCTATGACGTGGTGGTCGGGCTGCTTTCGCTCGAGCACAATCTCCGTCTTCGCGTCCTGGTAGAGGTGGATGGCGACGTGCCGACCGCACCCTCCATTACCGGTGTCTATCCGGGCGCCAACTTCTACGAGCGCGAGGTCTACGACCTGTTCGGTATTGAGTTCACCGGACATCCCGACCTCACTCGCATCATGATCCAAGACGACTGGGAGGGTCATCCCCTCCGCAAGGACACGGCGGTCGGCTCAGTGCCCATCCAGTTTCGCAACACCAACAAAGTGTTGTGATGGCCGACGACGTGACGATCGAGGACAGCAGCGAAGAAGTCGAGAACCCGACGGTCCCTCCATCGGAGACGGAGCGCCGCCAGCTGCACGACTTGTGGACATCCGGCACGGAAGAGCCTGCGTGGGTGGTTGCTTCGACGGCCGAAGGCGCCCAACTCATGCTTCCGCGCGACGAGGCCACGGCGGGAGACGTGGCCGAAGAAAGCGGCACGCTCGTCACCGACGATCGGCTCTACAAAGACGAGGCGGTGGAAGAGGAGATCACCATTCTCAATATGGGACCGCAACATCCATCAACCCATGGAGTGCTTCGGCTCCAATTGGAACTTGACGGCGAAGTGATCCGCCGCGTCAAGCCAGTTATCGGCTACCTCCACACCGGCATGGAAAAGACGGGAGAGACTCTCACCTTCCTGCAGGGGCCAACCAATGTCACCCGCATGGACTACCTGGCCCCCTTCCACAACGAGTTGTGTTTTTCGCTCGCTACCGAGGCTCTCCTCGGAGTCGATGTGCCGCCAAGGGCTCAGGCCATTCGGGTACTCATGACCGAGCTCAACCGGGTGTCGAGTCACCTCACCTGGGTGGCCACCCAGGGCATGGATCTCGGTGCTGTGTCCATGATGATCTACGGGATTCGTGAGCGAGAATTGTTGCTGGCGTTCTTCGAGAAAACCACCGGTCTGCGAATGAACCACAACTACGTCCGCCCGGGAGGGGTGGCAGCCGACCTGCCAGATGGTTGGCAGGACGATGTCGCTGAGATTGTGCGGGCGATACCGGACGGGCTCGATGACTATCACGATCTGCTCACCGAGAACCCCATCTTCTTGGGCAGGACCAAAGGTGTCGGCGTTATCACGTCCGAGGAATGCTTCGCATACGGCATCACGGGACCGCCGCTCAGAGCGACCGGCATTAACTGGGACCTTCGCAAGGCCCAGCCATACAGCGGAATAGAGCAATACGAATTCGATGTCCCTTTGGCCGAGAATGGAGACGTCTACGACCGCTATCTCGTTCGTATGGAGGAGATACGTCAATCGCTTCGGATCGCTGCTCAGGTGCTCGAATCCATGCCGGACGGCGACTACCGAACCGGGGACCTCAAAGTCACTCCGCCGCCGCGCAAACGCATCAACGAGTCGATGGAAGCACTGATCCATCACTTCAAGATCTTTACCGAGGGTTTTAAGGTCCCGGCCGGCGAGCACTATCAGGCCATTGAGGGCCCGCGGGGCGAGCTCGGCCATTACCTCGTGTCGGTCGGCGAGGCCAAACCATGGCGGCTCCACTGTCGCACTCCAAGCTTTGCCGCTATCCAGAGCTTGCCGATAATGATGGGCGACCAGCTCATCGCCGACGCAATCGCCGTCATCGCCAGCGTTGACCCGGTTCTCGGGGACGTTGATCGGTGAAGCCTCTACGAGACCTCATGGTGGGAGCCCGACCGGCGAGTCTATGGGCAGTACGCAATACGCAGTACGCAATACGAGCCTCCGGTGAAGGTCGACCCCCGGGGCGGTGGCAATGAGCACCGACCGCTGGACCTCGAATCCCCGGGTTGCCGACATCTTGGGGGCCTACCCCGACCAACGAAGCGCGGTAATGCCCCTGCTTTACCTGGCAATGGCCGAGTACGGCTACCTCAGCGACACAGCTATCCGGGAGGTGGCCGATCTCCTTGGCATGAAATCGGCTCAGGTGTCTTCGGTTGCCACGTTTTACACCATGTACAAGCGGGAGAAGGTCGGGCAGTACCTCGTGTCTGTGTGTACTTCTGTCTCGTGTTTGCTGCTCGAAGCACGAGACGTACTGCACGCCATCGAGGATGAAACCGGTGTCCCGGCCGGCGAAACCGATGCTGATGGGCAGTTCTCTGTCGAGCACGTGGAGTGTATCGGCGCCTGCGGAGGAGCTCCCGCTCTTCAGGTCAACTATGAGCTTGTTGAAGGTGTTGGCGCAGAGAAAGCTCGCGAGCTCGTTCGATGGCTGAAGGAGGCGCAACCGGCGACCGTGAACGGCGACGAGATGCAGGCCCTTTTTGGAGGCCAACGCAGCTTCGAGTGGGGTCCGGCTGAGTCAACGGGTGCCGCCCGGCCGGTGCCGGCCCTTGGCCGGTTCGGAACGGCTGGAGAGCCAGAGTGAAAATCCTCACCGCTCGTATGGAGGCTCATCCGACCGACAGTCACACCATGGAGCGGTATCTCGCGACCGGCGGCTACGCCTCGGCCCGCAAGGCCCTCACGGCAATGTCTCCGGAGGAATGTCACGAAGAAATGAAAGCATCCAACCTCCGCGGCCAGGGGGGAGCCGGATTCCCCTGCGGAGTGAAATGGGGCTTTCTGCCTCCCGATATCCGCCCCCGCTACCTCGTCGTCAATGGCGACGAATCCGAGCCGGGAACCTTCAAAGATCGCCAGCTGCTCGAGCGCGATCCTCACCAGCTCATTGAGGGGATCATCATCTCCGCCTATGCCATCGACTGCAACCAGGCCTTTATCTACGTCCGTGGCGAATACCCCAAGCCGGCCCGTCGGGTGGAGCGGGCACTGGCTGAGGCCTACGAGGCCGGCTACCTCGGCACAGACATTTTCGGCAGTGGCTTTGACCTCGAGATCACCCTCCATCTCGGAGCGGGTGCCTACATTTGCGGCGAGGAGACCGCGCTCCTCAACAGCCTGGAAGGCAAGCGGGGCGAGCCGCGAATAAAGCCTCCTTTTCCGGCGGTGGAAGGTCTGTACGGCAAGCCGACCATCGTCAACAATGT
>JAUXJL010000176.1 GCA_030624805.1 Acidimicrobiia bacterium | reverse complement strand
TATTACGAATTCGCCACGGCTGAGGACTTCGCCACGGGACTACCCCTGGCCCTCGAACGCAACAACGTCGTCATAGCCCACACGTTCAGCAAGGCATATGGTCTCGCCGGGTTGCGGGCCGGGTATTTCGCCGGCTCGGCTGCCACCCTGAGCCAATTGCAGCGCGTTCAACTGCCGTTCTCGGTCAGCACCCTCGCCCAGGTGGCGGCGGCAGAGGCTATCAAGCATCAGGACCTCGTGGCCGAACGCATGCAGGACAACCGCGCCGGATTGCAGGCCGTGACCGACGGTCTCCGGGAGCGAGGAATCGAGTTCGTCGATAGCCAGACGAATTTCCTGTATGTCCGCCCACCGATCGCCCCGGCAGAATGTTTCGAGGCGTTGGCGGCACGAGGTGTAATCGTGCGCGATGTCGGGGACGCAATCCGCATCTCGATAGGCACCGAGGAGGAGAACCAGCGGATGCTCTTGGCCCTCGACGAGGTCCTTGGCTGAGCTTCGCTCAGCTCGGCAATTGCTCCTCATCTGCCCGCTTCAGCTTTGGGTTCTGGCTGGGGAAGCGGCTTCAGGCCACTGTCCCTCGAACTTCACCGAACCCGATGCGCGGGCGGTCACCCCCGCCGCAGAAGCCCCGCACGATGGCGGTGTCACCGTCCTCGAGGAAACGCCGCTGCTCACCACTTGCGAGGGTGATCGGCTCTGAACCATTGCGGGTTAGTTCGATCAGGCTTCCGAAGGTTCCGGCTTCAGCTCCCGACACGGTGCCAGACGCGTACAGATCACCGGCCCGGACCGGGGTCCCGTTCGATGTGGCGTGAGCTAACTGCTGGGCCATGGTCCAGTACATCTCCGAGAAATTGACCCGGCTGATGACATGCGCCTTGGGCATGTCGGGCGTGGCCAACGCTACCTCGAGGTGAATGTCGATACCGCGCCGCTGCTCCTCTCGTAAGTATTCGAGCACAACGGGATCCTGCGCCGGAGCCGCGACTCGAAACGGCTCGAGAGCATCGAGCGTCACGACCCACGGACCGATCGAGGTGGCGAACGATTTGCCGAGGAACGGTCCGAGGGGCTGGTACTCCCATGCCTGGATGTCCCGGGCGCTCCAGTCGTTGACCAGTACCACGCCAAAGATATGCTCTTCCGCTCCGTTGATGGGCACACTTTCGCCGAGCGAATTAGCGCGGCCGGTTATGAAACCCACTTCGAGTTCGATGTCGAGGCGCTCGGTCGGACCCCACCTCGGTGGCTCATCTGGTCCCTTGAGCTGCCCGGTGGGACGTTTGATTGGTGTGCCACTCGCCACCACTGATGATGACCGGCCGTGGTATCCGACAGGAAGATGCCGCCAATTAGGCAGGAGCGGCTCGCCGTCAGGGCGGAAAAGCCTTCCGAGGTTGGTGGCGTGTTGGAGCGACGAATAGAAGTCCACGTAATCGCCAGGCTCGATTGGGGCTAGTAGCTCTACCTCTGACATTGGCACGAGGCTTCGGTCGGCGAGCCCCGGCGCACCTTTGATCTCGGGGCAAGAGATCTCGAGCAACTCAGAGACCCGTGCTCGCAACTGCCTCCAAACAGATCGCCCGGAGGCAATGAATGAGTTGAGCGAGGACGAGTGGAAGGCGCTTTGCTCCACTGCGACGTGGTCCAGGAGCCCTGCCTCGGCCACTCCCGCCAGGTCGAATACGAAACCACCGATAGCAACACCCATGCGGGGGGTGCCCCCGGGTCGCCGGAAGACTCCGTAGGGCAAATTCTGAATTGGAAAGTCCGACCCTTCGGCGATATCCACCCAGCTCCGCAACCGTGGATCGGTCGTCGGATCATTGCTCATGCGTGGGAGCGTACTGCCTAGCGCCCAAGGCCCATCGGTGCGGGGGCATCGCTTTTTGGGTGAGGGCCTCCGTTGAGTGGCAGGCTCTTCACAGCATCCCCAGTTCCACCAGGTCAGCTACCGGCTCGGTAAACGAGCACGAGCCGTACCCCAACATGACTTCGGTTCGTGCGTTCTGGATCTCGGCCATCGTCACAACCCGGTGACGCCAGCGAAACGTGAGGTCGGTTAGTTCGAACCCGGCCTCGCTCTCCTCGGAGATGAGCTCGGTGAGTTCGGCGATGCCGATGTCGAGCGACTTGGCCAAGATGGCGGCGCCGGTCAGGTTGAGAAACCCGTGCCGCATGACACCAGGATCAGCGTCCCAGTGGTGCAGCGGATGATGGAGGCCGGCGGTGGCTTTGAAAGGAACCCCCAACCGGACGGCGATGGAAACAAAGGTGGCGACCTGTTCGGCGGTTGGGAAGTCCTCGACCGCCAGTCCGCCGCATCGGATCTTGGCCCCCGTACCCGACTCTTTGATTGCTTGCAGCTGGATCGGCAGGGTCGCGACCCAATCGTCGGAGAGCGAGATTTCGAACAGCACCCAGTCGAAGAGAGCTCCGAGCGACGTTCGCACGCTGGCCAACATCGCTGATAGGGCCGGCTCAGCTACCAGATCCGGGGGGATGCGGACTTCGGCGAGTTCGAACCGCGCCACGTCGCGCATGGCCAGGACCTCGACGGCCAGTGACCGGGCATCGTCGGCAATTCCTTTGCTCCACTCGCCGAACGGTGGAGAAATGGTGACCGCCAGGGGCCAGGCATCGGGTTCGGCGCCGAGGTAGCCGGCCAACTCCTCGAGCCGACCATCCGGGCAAATGAAGCGGTTAACCATCCAGGATTGGAGCGCTCTGGCGTCTCGGTATCCCTCCACGGCGCCTGCCATGTCCCGGCTCTCAGGGGGAAAGAGGCCTGCATAGTCGATCAAACCGTATAGGAAGGCGGTACGGGCCGTCGACTCAGACTCCATGTCGCGAAGGCTACGGCCCGCCCCGGAGTCGCAGAAGTCGAGGCCGCGCCTATGGCTCCCACAGGTCGAGAGTTACTCCGGCGATCTCTCCTTCGTCGGTGAGGAAGAGGTCGACGGTCCACCATTCGATGCAACTGGTGGCGTCGGTCGGCTGGATGCTGAGGTGACGCAAACCCGTGAAGGCCTCGTTGATCGGCATGGGGAGCCCGGCGCAGTGATTGTGTGGTCCGGCCGTCACCGCGAAGGGTCGACCGTCGTCGAGCAAGTCGAGCGCCGAGAAGGGGCCGGTGTATGCCCGGAAGCCATCCTGCTCATCGAAGACCCAGGAGGCGCCGTCGGACAAGCTGCCGGCCGTCTGGGACCGAGCGAGTTCTGGCCCGAGAGTGAGCACGACGGGATCGGCGAACGGGGGGATGGGTGTCTCTGTGGGAGCAGGAGCCCAGGCGACGAGACCATCAACCAGCGCCCGCTCGGCGTCTGACACCGGCTCGACCTCGGGGAACCATCTGGCGAACCCCGAGTAGTTGAAGTCGCATCCCAGGTCGCCGCTGAACATAACGGTGACCTCAACGGTCCCGACAGAGATGCGGAGTTCTTGGGCCTCGGGCCCGATGAGTCGTCCGCCCTCGCACCCCGTTCCTACTTCCACGAGCATCGTCCGGAATTCGCCCGCCTGCAAGAGAGAACCGGAGTCCTCCCCGACGGGTACGTGGGTGCCGAGCACAGCAGGTATCTCCTCCCCACCTGTACCGATTCCGACAACCGATGTGGGGTCGTCGAGCGTGCAAGGACTGCCCGTGACGTTTTCAATTCGGATGGGAGTGATCGTCTGTCCGGCTGTGCCGTCGGGTTGCAGCGTCCTGGCCAGTAATCCAGCTGCCGGGCAGGTTGGGACAATATCGGGTGTCCCATCAAGCAGTGTCGTAGTTGGAGTCGTCGTCGTTGGGATCGTCGTCGGGGCAGGGGGTGGGAGCGTCGTGGCCGGATCCGTCGAGGTCCCGCCGCTGAAGATCAAGAATGGGAGGCCGATGAGGACCAGCACTGCGACGGCTCCGGCCACAGATAGCGCCCATGCCGGCATCCTCGGGGCAGGGACGAGAGGGGAGCTTGCTACCCGCGGAAATGGCGGAGACTCAGGGGCGGAGGCGGCCAGCTTGTGTACGAGCTCTTCGAGGCGGCGGTCCATCTGGTCAGTCATGAAGCAGCTCCTTGAGTCGGGCCCGGGCCCGGGCGAGATGGCGTTTTACAGACCCTTCGGAGATACCCAGCCTGGCGGCCACTTGGGTCGTGCTCAGGTCCTCCCAATAGGTGAGAAAGACCGAAGCCCGTTGTTGGATGCTGAGCTTGTCAACGGCTCGCAGCACGTCGATGTCGATCGGGGACGGGTTGACCGAGGACGGCACGGCGCTGGCGCGCTCCCTGATCCGTCGTCTTATTGTGCTCCGATGGTGTGATCGGGCCTGGTTGAGGACCGACCGGTACAGGTAGGCCCGCCGGTTGGTCACGTCGTTCCAGCCGCCTGATCCGAACGCTCGGAGACAAGCGTCTGTCACTACATCCTGGGCGTCAAAGGGCCCGACCAGACCGGTGGCGAACCGAACCAGCTCGTCGCTGTGTTTGCGATAGGTGTCTTCGTTATCGGTCATCTCGCGCCTAAGACGCCGCCGGGGGCCGATGTGGGTGACACCATCTAAGTCGCCACGAGCGTGAGGGCGTTTGATCAGCCGGGCAGGAAAGGTGGGCCGTTTCGATTAACCGGCGGCGAGCTGGAGCTCGAGTGAGCCGATTTGTTCGCGAAGAAGCCCGGTGAGTTCCCACAGTCGATCGGTGGGGTCGTCCATAACAAGCAGCCGTTGCGCATCGAGCGGCCCGATCGGGGAGAGTGCACATGCCTGATAGGAGGCGATGGCAGGGTCTTCGGCCAGCTCGAAGTCGAGTGGGGCGCCCAGCTCACCCAACTCGGCTTGCAGGGCAGCCACCTTGCGCACTGCCTGGAAAGCCTCCGCCCGTAGCGTCTCACACTCGCCACTCGCCTCGAGGTCCTTCACGTCCTCGACCCGAGCCACCGGGTAGGGAGCGTCGGCGAGCCAAGTAGTCACCCGAATGCGACGAGTCCCGGCGGTAACTGCGACCCATCGTCCGCCTTCAATTTCCTCGGCGTCGAGTACCTGCACGACGGTTCCGAGGTCAGAACGCAGTTCGCCTCCACCGACCTCCCATCCACGTTCGATGAGGACAACCCCGAACTCAGGCTCTGCCATCTCTTGGAGGTCGGACATGAGGTGGCGGAAACGATCTTCGAAGATATGGAGGGGCAAGAGCATGTACGGGAATAC
>JAUXJL010000184.1 GCA_030624805.1 Acidimicrobiia bacterium | reverse complement strand
GGTAGCCATCACAGGTCTCATCGAGAACTTCCCGGACGCGGTGATCACCGACCGCGAGATTGTCTACTCAAAACCGAAGTTTGATACACAGGCGAGCGAGCTGACCTCGACGATGCAACGCATATTGTCGGTAGCCCAACAGCTGAGGGGGGTCGACCTCGTTTCACAAGAGGCCGTCGAACGACGACTGGCAGGCGACGTGGCCACAGCTCTCGACATGTTGGAGCAAGCCGAGGACAGCGGGGACCCGTTCGTTGAATTCGCCCGCCGGCAACAGATTGGTGAGATCCGCGCGGCGCGCGGAGACCGGATTGGGGCGCAGGAAGTTTTCGACTCGCTCAAAGAACAAGCTCCGCAAGACCCTGAGATCAGGGGTTGGGCTCGCCCGAGGCCAAAAACAGAACCGACGGCGGCACAGCCCGCGGCCGGAACCGACGACGCCGAGGCCATTGCCGCCCATCTCTTCCACAAGGACAACTACACGTTCGACACGATGGAGATCTTCGAAGACGAGTACGAGAACAGAAGCGTGTCGTGGTCGGGCGAGCTGAAACGGCTTCGTCGATTTGATTACGATCGCGATTTTGGCGACGGGCCGGCCGTGAAGGCAGTATTTCGTATAGCCGTTCTCGGAACTGATCTGTACTCGGGCCGAGACGTCGACGCCATCGTTCGACTGCCGACCGCCACCGCTGAAGACCTGGAAGTCGGTCATCGATATACGTTCCGCGGCACGCTCAACCGATGCGACCCGGCTATGCGCAACCTCTTCATCGCGGGAGCAACCCTCACCTGAGCAAACACGGTCCGTGAGCGCCATTGTCACAAGAACGCGAAAATCCTTTCTCCGATGATCGAGAACGTTTAGTCTCGTTTCATACGGTGAGAGGGCGTAGCGGAGCTCGCCGCAGACATAGCGAACAGAAAGTGGACTATGAACTGGACGTACGTCCTCGCCTTCGGGCTCGGCGCCCTCTGGATGTTGATCGTTTTCGTGACCGCCTCAGCCATGCGCTCGCCGCGTCGTGGGTGGGCTGATGACAGCGAATTACAGATGCCTCACAACTGGAGTGAGCTGCGGACCGAAAGTGCCAGCCGCTACTCGGACTGAGGTTGGCCCTCGTCTCCGTCCTGGGCGGCTTCCTCGGCTTCACGTAGAGCCTGTGCCTGAGTTCGGGCCTCATCGGCCCCGCCCTCGACGATCTCTGCCCGATCGGAGAGCAGCGTGACCTGGTTGCGGTAGATCTGAAGGAACCCGCCATGGACCGCCACAGTCACTTTCTCTGCACCGGTATGGATCTCCGCTGAACCGGTGGCCAGGGCCGCCATAGTGGGTTCGTGGCCCGCCATGATGCCGATGTCACCTTCGGTGGTCCGGGCCGTAACCAGTTCGGCCTCACCCGTCCACACCACGGCCTCCGGCGAGACAACATCGACCTGGAAGGTGGCAGCCATCAGGCGTCCTGCAGATCCTTGGCCTGGGCAAAGACGTCGTCGATGCCTCCGGCCATGTAGAAGGCCTGCTCCGGCAGCTCATCCACCTCGCCGTCGACGACCATCCGAAAACTCCGGATGGTGTCCTCGAGCGGGACCGTCTTGCCGGGGAACCCGGTGAATTGTTCGGCTACGAAGAACGGCTGTGACAGGAACTTTTGGATCCGGCGGGCGCGGGCCACGATGAGCTTGTCCTCTTCCGAGAGCTCGTCGATACCGAGAATGGCGATGATGTCCTGGAGGTCCTTATACCGCTGCAGTATCTGTTGCACGTCCCGGGCCGTCTGGTAGTGCTCGTCACCGATGATGAGCGGATCGAGAATGCGACTGGTGGAGTCGAGTGGATCAACCGCCGGGTAGATGCCGAGCTCAGAGATGCCACGAGACAGCACCGTCGTGGCATCGAGATGGGCAAAGGTCGTGTGCGGCGCAGGGTCGGTGATGTCGTCGGCCGGGACATAAATGGCCTGCAACGAGGTGATCGACCGCCCGGCCACTGACGTAATCCGCTCCTGCATCGCCCCCATCTCGTCGGCGAGGGTTGGCTGGTAGCCAACTGCGGACGGCATGCGACCCAGCAGCGTCGACACTTCGGAACCCGCCTGCGTGAACCGGAAGATGTTGTCGACGAACAACAACACATCCTGGCCCATCTCGTCACGGAAATACTCGGCCATGGTGAGGGCCGACAGCCCAACCCGCAGGCGAACCCCGGGCGGCTCATCCATCTGGCCGAACACGAGAGCCGCTTTGTTGATGACACCGGATTCGGTCATCTCCCCGAACAGGTCGTTGCCTTCCCGGGTACGCTCCCCCACCCCCGCGAATACCGATACGCCGCCGTGCTCAGTGGCTACCCGGTGGATCATCTCCTGGATGACAACGGTCTTACCGACGCCGGCTCCGCCGAACATCCCAATTTTGCCACCCTTGACGTACGGTTCGAGCAGATCGATGACTTTGATACCGGTTTCGAAGATCTCACGCTGTGGGCTGAGATCGGCAAAATCGGGCGCCGGGCGGTGTATGGCCCAGCGTTCCTTGAACTCGATGGAGTCGGCAGGTACGTCGAGCGGCTGCCCGAGCACATTGAATATGTGACCAAGAGTTTCATTTCCGACCGGAACACTGATAGGGGCACCCGTGTCGCGAACTTCGGCGCCCCGCACCAGGCCGTCGGTGGACCGCATCGCCACCGCCCGAACCTGCGAGTTGCCGAGGTGCTGGGCTACCTCGGCGACGACAGTCACCGTCTCGCCGCCGAGCTCAATATCGACTTCCACCGCGTTAAATATCTCGGGTAGCTCGTCTGGCGGAAACTCGGCATCGACGACCGGACCTGCAACCTTGACAATTCGTCCCGTGCTCACGTGCTCATAGCTCCTTTGGCGTCTTTGAACATTCTTACCCGACCGTCAACGCTTCGGCGCCGCCGACGATCTCTGAAATCTCGGTCGTTATTTCGGCCTGGCGAGCCTGGTTGGCTTGCCGGCTCAGAATCTTCGTCAGATCCTCGGCCGCCTCGGTCGCCGCTTTCATAGCGCGGCGGCGAGCGGCATGCTCGGAAGCGGAAGCCTCGAGCAGCATGCCGAATACGCTGGCCTCGAGGTAGCGAGGCAGGAGACGGTTGAGAATCGCCTCGGGGCTTGGCTCGTAGGTGTAGGCCGCACCGGGAGTGCCATCCGTCTCCTCGGCAACCGGAGGCTCGATCGGCAAAAGCGGCCACTCGACGGCGGTTTGGGTTAACGCCGAGACGTAACGGGTTGTGTAGGCGCCGACCGAATCAATCGTTTCCTGCGCATAGTCGTTGAGGATGGTGTTGGCGATTGCTCGAGCATCTCCGTAGCCGGGAGTGTCGGTGACTCCGAGGAAGGCTCGCTCTATTTGATACCCGCGATATCGGAAGTAGCTGATGGACTTCTTGCCAACACAATAGAGCCGGAGGTCGATTCGCTCGCCTTTCAGCGCGATGAGTTTGCGCTCAGCCATACGAATCACGTTCGAGTTGTAACCGCCGGCCAGACCGCGGTCGGAGGTGACGACCAGCACGCCGGCCGTGCGGTTGTCTCGCGTCTCCAAGAGTGGATGAGAGGCTGCTCCCGAGGCGGCCCCGACGTTGCCGATGACTTCCACGAGTTTGTCTGTGTAGGGCTGGGCTGCCTCGACCCGAGCTTGGGCTTTGACAATCCGAGACGCGGCAATGAGCTCCATCGCCGACGTGATCTTCTTCGTGGATTGCACGCTGCGTATGCGTCTGCGAATCAGCCGAAGCTCAGCACTTGCCATCAGTCGGCCTGAAATGTCTCGACGAACGAGGTGATGGCCCGGTTGAGCTCGTCGGTGCCGGGGAGTTCGCCGGTTTCAGCGATCTCAGACATCAGTGAGCCGTGACGGGCTTGCATGAACCCTCGGAGTTCCTGATCGAAATGGCGCACGTCACTCAGAGGCACCTCATCCATGAATCCTTCATTGACGGCGTAGATGGATAGGACTTGCTCTTCGACGGGCACCGGCTCGTATTGGGGCTGCTTGAGCATCTCGACGACGCGCCGCCCCCTCTCGAGCTGGGCCTGGGAGGCAGCATCCAACTCCGACCCGAACTCGGCAAACGCTTCGAGCTCACGGAACTGGGCGAGGTTGAGACGGAGCGGGCCGGCCACCTTCTTCATAGCCTTGATCTGGGCATTACCGCCCACCCGCGACACCGATATACCGGCGTTGATGGCGGGACGAACGCCCGAATAGAAGAGGTCGGTCTCGAGGAATATCTGGCCGTCGGTGATGGAAATGACATTGGTGGGGATGAAGGCAGATACGTCGCCAGCTTTGGTCTCCACAATCGGAAGGCCGGTCAGGGAGCCTCCTCCCAGCTCGTCGGACACCTTGGCGCACCGTTCGAGCAGTCGGCTGTGGAGGTAGAAAACGTCACCGGGGTACGCCTCACGGCCGGGCGGGCGCCGCAGCAAGAGCGAAATGGCCCGGTAGGCCACAGCTTGTTTGGACAGGTCGTCGAAAATGATGAGACCATGCTCGCCGTTGTACATCCAATGCTGACCGATGGCCGAACCGGCATAGGGGGCGTACATCTGATGGGCGGCCGGAGAAGACGCCGAGGCGTTCACTACTACCGTGAAGTCCATGGCACCGTAGCGCTCGAGTATGTCGACGACCTCCGCCACCGTCGAAGCCTTTTGGCCGATAGCGACGTAGATGCACTTCACACCGGCGTTCTTCTGATTGATGATGGTATCGATAGCGATGGCCGTTTTGCCTGTCTGGCGATCACCAATGATGAGCTCGCGTTGACCGCGGCCGATGGGGATCATGCCGTCAATGGCCTTGATGCCGGTTTGCAGGGGTTGGGAGACCGGCTGACGCTCAACAACAGATGGGGCGGTCTCTTCGAGAAAGCGGGTTTCGG
>JAUXJL010000042.1 GCA_030624805.1 Acidimicrobiia bacterium | reverse complement strand
GTTCCTTGATGAGCCGATACAGCCATTCGAGACCGCGTTTTTGCATCCAGCCGGGAGCCTGGGGGAGCAATCCGGCGTGGATGTCGAAGGCGGCCCCGACACCGAGGATTGCCGGAGCATCGAGCCGCCTGCGATTGGCATCCATCCATCGTTCTTGTTTTGGTGTACCGAGCCCAACCCACAAGAAATCCGGCCCGGCGGCGTTGATGGTTGCGGTGATCTCGACCTGCTCGGCTTCGGTTGGCTCGCGAAACGGCGGGGAATGAGTGCCGACGACTTTGAGACCTGGGAAACGTTCACCGAGGCGTTTGGCTAGAAGGTCGGGTACGCCTTCCTTGCCACCGTAGAAGTAGTGAGTCCATCCCTCCGTTTCGGAGCGGGCACATATCTCGAGCATGAGATCTGGTCCGTATACGCGTGACATCTGGTCGGCCCCGGCCCTCTTTCCGGCCCAGACCATGGGCATGCCGTCCGGTGTTGTTAAGCCAGATCGATTGTGTATCTGCAACAGGCTCAGGTCCGACTGTGACTCCATGACGCCATGCACGCCGGTTACGCACACGTAGTGAGGCTCATTCTGTTTGACCCAGCGGCCTAGCTCGGCCACGGCTGAATCCATGTTGATCGCGCTGATACCAATACCGAGAACGTCGACTCGAGGGATTCCCATGCGAGGATTATCGACGCTAGGCCCGGCTACCTGAAATGGTACGAACGACCCGTTTGTACACAGCCTCGAGCGCAGCCAGGCCCTGCGTTTCGGAGTATTGAGCCTCGTAGGTTGCCCGGGCTGCTGCCCCAGCTCTTGCCACGTGTTCTCCGTCTTGGAGACGTGTCAAGCCCTTCGCTAGATCGCCGACATCGCCCGGTGCAACGAGCCAATCGGAGCCCAGCGGGGCAACCACCTCGGGTATGGGGCCGATGTCGGAGGCCAACACCGGCACTCCGGCCGCCAGCGCCTCCAGGAGAACCATGCTCAAGCCTTCGTACCAGATGGATGGCAAGACGAGGGCTCGGGCTTCCAGCATGCGAGCGCTCACGGCCGAACGATCGACCTGTCCGAGCAGCGAAACGCCGGCAATCCCGCGTCTTCGCAGGTCGGCCTCGAGGGGCCCAACTCCAATAACTTCTAAGCGGTAGTCGGGGGCAGCGGCTTCCCACGCGTCCAGCAGCACGTCCGGGGCTTTCTCGCTCGTGAGGCGGCCAACGAACAAGACAACGTCTGAATCCTGAACCGGCTGGGTCCTCGGACCGGGATCGGGAACGAAGTTTGGTTTGACTGCGATCCGGTTCTCCGGAATACCGCTTTCGATGAAGCGCTCGCGGGCGAATTCGGTCAGCGCCAGGATCAGGTCGACATCCTTGCGCCAGGTGCCCCTCCGGCGATTGAACGCAATTGTCGTCGCCGCCGCGATGGATTGGGCATAGTTGTCGAGGTAGCACTTGTAGCGCACCCCGTACCACGCGTTCTGACTCGTGACGCACAGCTCACACGGTTTGCTATCGCGAAGCAGCATGGCGTTGGCGCACGCCAACCGGTAGTTGTGAAGGGTCAGGACTGTAGGAGAACCCTCGCGTGCAGCTCGGAACACCGAAGGTGACAAGTGGTACCACGTGTTGTGTATGTGGGTGACGTCCGGGGCGTGCACCCGCACGAGGTCTCGAACCCGGCGGGCGGCGGCCGGGTTCCATGCGCCACGCACCATATCGCCGGCGGCTGCCACCGGCCCCGGCGGGTTTTGCTCGCGGTGCTCGATCACTGAGTGGCCGGCGTCGCGCAGCAATTCAGCCTCGTTGGATGCGACTGTGTCCTCACCACCCGGTTGGCGGTACTGGGTGTGTATTTGGAGGATCTTCACTGCTCATCAGTGTACGGCGCAGCGTTGTGCTCGTGCTCGACTTCCCGGTTCCCTGTAACGCGGCGGCGGCTGCTGGCGGACGGCCCTCGCTAAAACGCCGCTCTTAAGTTCCCACTTTCCGTGGTCGATAACGCTCTACGTAGCGAATTCAACCACTGTGAGGGATGCTGAATGAAGCGCTTAGCTGCGGCGATTGCCGTGTTCGGATTGTTAATACCACTACAAGGTGCCATTGCCGGTGCCGGCTCAACGTCGGGCAGCGAGGTGGCATTCTACGATCCAGGTTCCTCGAGCTGGCACGTTCCCGGCCAGGCGGCCTTTTACTACGGTGCCCCGGGGGACACGCCACTCATGTGTGACTGGAACGGCGACGGGGTTGCCACGGTCGGCGTGTACCGGGAGAGCACCGGATACCTCCTGCTCAATGATGGCAACAGGACCGGCGCGGCCGACTACGAGTTCTTCTACGGCATTCCCGGTGACCGTCCGTTGTGCGGTGACTGGGACGCCGATGGCGTCGACACGATTGCCGTGTTCCGGCCCTCCGAGCAGAGGTTCTATCTGCGAAATAGCAACTCGCAGGGTTTCGGAAACAAGGACTTCAAGTTCGGGTTCTCGAACGGCATGCCGTTCGCAGGAGACTTCAACGGTGATGGGTTCGACACGGTGGGTGTTCGCGACCCCAAGAACGGCTTCGTCTCCATTGCCCGCGGGCACGTCTCAGACTCACCGGTCATGGAGGCCTACTTCGGGTCATCCTCCGACACGCTTGTTGTAGGGGACTGGGACGGTGACGGAACCGACCGGATTGGTGTCTTCCAGCCGGCCACTAAAACTTTGGCGGTGACCAACCTGTTTGGGACAGTCAAGGTGGCCCACGTGTACGACCTCGGGGCGGTGCGGGGTATCCCGCTTGCCGCCGAATTTGACTCAGCTGGGGGCGTGCAGACGAGTCACTCAGAATGGAACGGTGAGATCTCAGACGTGGTGAGGCCCGCCAAACCTCCGGCGCCGGCCCCCGCCCCCGAGGAGCCCGCCAAGGCCGCACCGCCCACCCAGGAAGAGTCGCCTGTGGAAAAGTCGACGACGCCGGTCCCGAGTTCCGCGCCTGCCTCGCCCATCGTGAAGCCCGCCGTGTCGGTGCCCGGCAACGCCATCCGGATCGCTCCGGGGATCAGCATCCAAAACGCTGTCAACCAGCACGGTGGCGATGCGACGTTCCTGATTGAGGCTGGGGTGCACCGTGAGCAACAGGTGCAGCCCAAGTCGGGTCAGACGTTCATCGGCGCCGCCGGCGCAGTGATGAGCGGTGCCCGGTTGCTCGACACCTGGCAGCGGGACGGCAACCTGTGGGTGGTAGCGGGGCAAACCCAGTCGGGCCGCCAGCACGGAAGTTGCGAAGCGAATGCTCCCCGGTGTGCCTATCCCGAGGAGCTGTTCATCAACGACGTGCGCCTGAAGCACGTCGGCAGCAAGGGTGCGGTAGGAGCCGGAACATGGTTCTTCGATTACGGAGCCGACCGTATCTACATCGGCCAGGATCCCGCCGGAAAGCGGGTTGAGACGTCGGTAGCGGAGAAGGCATTCTCAGGGCAGGTATCGAACGTCACCATCACCGGCCTTGTCATCGAAAAGTACGCCAGCCCGGCCCAGGTCGGGGCCATCGACACCCGGGCCAACCCGAGTGGCAACACCAACGGAGCCAACTGGCTCATTGCCAACAATGAGATCCGCAACAATCACGGCGTTGGTGTGAAGTCGACCGACGGCAGCCGGGTAGTCGGAAATTACGTTCATCACAATGGCCAACTTGGCCTCGGGGGTGACGGGCCGGGCATGTTGATCGAGAACAATGAAATCTCGTACAACAACGTTTCGGGCTACGCCTACGGCTGGGAAGGTGGCGGCACCAAGTGGTCGAAGTCGACAGATCTGGTGGTGAGGAACAACTACTCCCATCACAATGTCGGCCCCGGCCTCTGGACGGACATCGACAACATCAACACCCTATATGAGGGAAATCGGGTGACCAACAATGTAGGTATTGGCATCTTCCACGAGATCTCATACGACGCGGTGATTCGCAACAACTACATCGAGGGGAACGGCTTCGGCCACTCGGCCTGGCTGTGGGGTGCCGGTATTGTGGTGGCGGCTTCACCCAATGTGGAGATCTACGGCAATGAGGTCATCAACAACGGAGACGGCATCGCCGGGATTCAGCAGAATCGCTCCGATGCCCCATCGAGCTTTGGGCCGCAGGACGTCGTGAACATGTATGTCCATGACAACAAGATCACGATGACAGAGGGTCAGACCGGTTTGGTGCAGGACATCGGCGACAACGGGGTGTTTACCAACCGAAACAACCGGTTCGTAAACAACGAGTACACACTGCACGGAGATGGCCGCCAATTCGAGTGGAACAACGGTGCCCGCACCCTCCAAGAGTGGAATTCGCTCGGCCTGTCCTGACCGGGCTGCTTCTCCGGATTCGCCATACCTACGGAGAGTGCGTACAGTCTCCTGGCGCTGACGTGGGTTGCTGAGAAAATGGGTTGGAGTGAACGAATACTGCGCCGTCCCTTGTTGGTGGCCCTGGCGCTGGTTGCGTCCGTTCTCGTGGAAGCCTCGCCGGTGGCCGCCGCTCCCGGCGGCGCCCAGGTGGCCTTCTACGACTCGGAGCTCGGCCTGTGGCGCATGGAAGGCATCGGTGACTTCTACTACGGCGTGCCAGGAGATCAGCCGATGCTGTGTGACTGGAATGGTGACGGCACCGAGACGGTCGGCCTGTATCGATCGTCGTCGGGGTTCCTCTACCTGCGCCACCAAAACAACTTCGGCATCGCCGACGTCTCCATATTCTTCGGCATCCCCGAAGACCGTCCCGTGTGCGGTGACTGGAATGGCGACGGCACCGACACCATCGGCATATACCGACCCTCCAACGCCACGTTCTATCTCCGCAACACCAACCAGACCGGGTTCGCCGACCAGCAGTTCTCTTTTGGCGATGGAAACGGTTCACCAATTGCCGGCGATTGGAACGGTGACGGCAGGGAAACCGTCGGACTATGGAAGCAGGCAGACGGTTACTACGAGTTGTCCAACGGCAACACGAGCACCGTTGGGCCCAACGGACATCACGGAAACCCGGGCGAGCCGCTCGTCGTCGCAGACTTCGATAGGGATGGCAGGGACACCCTCGGTGTGTACCGGGCGGGCAATGGGCGCTTGTATCTCAGACGGATCGGAGAAGCCCCGGGAGCTCCGCTCGAGTACGACGTCGGCTTCAACGTCGGCCTTCCGGTGGCCGGCGACACCGGTGGCTCGCCGCCGAGCCCAATCGAGTCGGGCGACGGCGGGAGCGGGGTCCCTGCCGGTGCGATCAGTGTGTTTCCGGGGTTCAGCATTCAGAACGCCATAGAGGCCGCCCCCAACGGCGCCACGATATACATACGCTCCGGCACTCACCGGATGCAGCGGATCTCGCCCAAACCAGGCAGCACCATCATCGGAGAAGACGGTGCGATCCTCAACGGCGCCCGGTTGCTGACGGGATGGTCCTCCGACGGCGGTCAATGGTGGGTGGGCGGGCAGAACCAGGAGGGTACCCGTTTGGGTGTATGCGAGAACTCAAGCTCCAGATGCCGCTATCCAGAGGATCTCTTCATCAACAACGTCCGGATTGAACACGTCGACAGCCGCTCCAAGGTTGGGCCGGGGAAGTGGTACTTCGACTACGGCCCCAACCGCATCTACATCGGAGACAACCCATCGGGGAAGACGATCGAGACGAGCGTCACTGAGAATGCCGTTTTCGGCAACTCGCCAAACGTCACAATCACCGGTCTCACCGTCGAGAAGTACGCAAACCCGGCCCAGCACGGTGCCATCGACAACCGGCTCGACAACAGCGACGCCGGTGGAGACGGCTGGGTGATCTCCGGCAACGAAGTTCGCCTCAATCATGGAGTAGGCATCAAGGTGGGCAAGAACGCCCGGGTCGAGAACAACAACATCCACCACAATGGTCAGCTCGGAGCAGGAGCAGTCGGAAGTGGCTCTGTGTTCGACGGCAACGAGATCGCCTACAACGGCGAGATCACGTTCCTATTGGACTGGGAGCGCGGCGGCACGAAGTTTGCAGATACGACGAATATCCAGCTCGTCAACAACTACGTTCACCACAATCAGGGCCCCGGCTTATGGGCGGACGACAACGCCAAGGACATGCTGTTCGCCAACAACACCGTCATCGGAAACACCAAGGCCGGGGTATATTACGAAATCAGCTACGACGCAGTCATCCGCGATAACCATCTCGAAGGCAATGGCTTCGGGTTTACGTCCTGGCTCTGGGGCGGAGGCATCGTCATTTCCTCATCGTCGAACGTCGAGATTTACGGCAACACGGTCGTCAACAATGCCGACGGGATTGGCGCCGTTGAGCAAACCCGTTTTGAGACGGCGAAGTACGGTCCCCACATCATTCAGAACTTGCACGTCCACGACAACGAGGTGACTATGTCGGACGGCCTGACCGGGGTCGCCCAGGACACCGGCAGCATGGCCGTCTTCACCAGCCGAAACAACCGGTTCGAGAACAACTCCTACACCCTTGGCCCGGGCAACTGGTTCGAGTGGGACAACCGGCAGATGAGTTACGACACCTGGCGTGGGTACGGGCTCAACTAGCCATACTCCCATAAACTCCGCCCCATGGACCCCTCATATCGCCCACTGGCTGTCCCGCTGGGCGCGCTCGTGCTCGCCTTGATCGGCGTCGGGCTCTTCAGCTGGGGCTCGGGAGCTGGCTCAGCCCCCAACGGGCAGACGACGAGCCCTCCTTCGACCCAAGCCGAGGTGGTGGCAACCGACCCGGAGCCAACCCCAACCACGACCACGACGACCACTACGACGGTCATCGATGAAGGGCCGGTCGACACAGTCGTAAGCCCGGAGGATGACCTGGAGGCACTGGTCTCGACGAGTCCGCCTGGTACGACGTTTGTGCTCGTTTCGGGAGTGCACCGTGGTCGTGCCCTCATTCCCAAAGACGGCCAGAGTTTCGAGGGGCAACCCGGCGCGGTGCTGAGCGGTGCGGTCTTGCTCACCGGCTTTGAGCAACGCGGCGAGCTGTGGGTTGTGTCTGGTCAACAAGCGCAGGGTCGGGTCCATGGCCAATGCGACCAGGACAGCCCGCGCTGCTCCTATCCGGAGGACCTGTTTGTCGACGACCAGGCGCTCGTTCACGTTGAGAGCCTGTCGGCCGTGGTCCCGGGCACCTGGTTCTTCGACTACGAACAGGACACGGTCTACATGGGTGAGAGCCCCGATGGGCGAGTGGTTGAGTTGAGCGTCGTGCCGTACGCCTTCCGGGGAGAAGCCGACGATGTCACCATCCGGAACCTCGTGATCGAGAAGTACGCGGTCCCCGCCCAGCAAGGCGCCATCGACAGCCGGCGCGATAACGACGACCTGGTTGGTGGATCTGGCTGGATAATCGCAAACAACGTGGTCCGCTGGAATCACGGTGTGGGGATTGCCGCTACTACCGAGGCCGTCGTCGAGGCCAATCTGGTTTATGAGAATGGACAGCTTGGACTTTCAGCCAAAGGGGCAGACGTCACTCTTGTTGGAAACGAGGTGTACGGAAACAACACGGCCGGCTTCAGCGTTGGGTGGGAAGCCGGCGGCACCAAGTTTGCGTATACGCAGGGGCTGGTTGTGAGTGGCAACTACGTCCACGACAACGATGGGGTCGGCCTGTGGACCGACATCGACAACGTGAACACCACCTATCAGGACAACCGCGTGATAGACAACGCCCATATGGGAATCCTCCACGAGATCAGCTACGACGCGACTATCACCGGCAACGAGGTGCGAGGAAACGGGTTCGGATTCGACGCCTGGATCTGGGGAGCCGGCATTGTCGTTTCGACGTCGGTCAACGTGGAGGTCTACGACAACGTGGTGGAAGGTAACGCCGATGGCATTGTCGGGGTTGACCAGGATCGGTCGGATGCTCCCGCTTCGTACGGGCCATTGAGCCTGGAGAATCTCGCCGTCCACGACAACGTCGTTGCCGGCAACGGGGGATGGAGCGGCGTCGCTCAAGATCGGGGCGACAACGCCGCCTTCACGTCGCAGAACAACAGGTTCTTTGACAACACCTATACCCAGGAGGGATTGCACTGGTTCTGGCTGAACGACGAGCGCACCTTCGAGGAGTGGTTGGGTTTCGGGCAGAGCTGAGGTTGCCGATTACCCGGACTGGTGTGGCTGGTCCCGGGGCGTCGGCTCGGATATGACCGCGGGTTGTTGCCGGCCCCGGCCCAAGCGTCGCTTGCCGGCGGCTCCGTTGCTCTCACTCTTCATGGTGGCGACTCCGCCACCGAGAATGTCTTTGAGCGATCCTTCGATGTCACTCTGGTCGACTCGGAGCGGGGCACGGTTGTGCACATGGTCGACTGGCCTGGTTCCGATGAACTCGACTCGATCAACGTCGAGTTCGCCGACCGCTCCGCCGTCGGTTACCACGAGAAGCGTCGGCATAGCAGGATATGGTGCTCGTGTAGGCGACGTGGACCAGGAGCGGGGTGTCGATCCGCTCGGAATCGTCGGATCGAGAGGGGAAATATCGTTTATGAGCCTCGGGAGGGCAAACGGTCGATATCGGCGCGGCTACTTGGGCGATTGAGGGTTACGAAAGCAGCGTTCGTGCCGCCCAGGCCACCGGATCGGCTAGTTCGCCGGGCGTGGGAAAGCCGTCCTTCCCTGTCAACACGATAGCGGTGGCTTCAGGACCCCATCTCCGCTCAATCTCCTCGAAGAATCCGATTCCGGCCCGGTATTCGGGGCGCCGGAGCTCAATGCCAAGCATCTTCCGGAGGAATACCTCGCCCTGCGATGGTTCGGCTCGTCGCCGATCCACGGCCTCCCGGATACGAGCCAGCTGGGGGATGAGGTTCGGATCGAGCTGGTCGAGCAGGAACTCGGCGTACCCCTCGACCACCGCCAGGAATGTCTGGATGTCGGCCAGGTCGGCGGCCTGATCAGGGCCCGTGAACATGTCGGTCAGGAACGACGGATCTTGCAGCATTTGGCCGATCCGCTCTGGATCGAGGCCTGCCTCAGTCCCGTCAAACGGCATGGAATCCGGATCGAGCTCGAGACCGTCGATGTAGGTCTTCACGAGCCTGCGGAGTTTGGCGGACATTTCGCCAGTGCCGAGCAATTGAGCCTGGACCAGTTCGTGGGCGGCCATCCAAAAATGCGCTTGTTCCGGGTCGAGGTCGTGTGACTCGGTGAATTCGACGATGTTGGGGACGACAAACCCGAGATGACTAACCCCCAATGGCGGGAGCGCTGAGTCGAAGTTGGCAAGCGTTCGATGGCTGGTCGAGCCGACCATGGAGCCGATTTGCAGCCCAACCATGATGGAGAGAATCGGAGCGAACGGACCGTCCTGTCCGTCGGTGAGTTTGGCCGCCAACGGCTCAGCAAGGTAGTCAAAGTTCGAGATCGTGCTGGTCGTCCAGGTCCGCCGGTCCTGAACGGCGACTGGCAGCGACACAAGGTCCTGAGCCGCGTGCGGGGCGAGCACACGTTGGACCGTGTCAACCAGCCCATGCCAATAGCCGTCGGCCCCGGCGGGGACGATGCCCGGCTCACCCGCCACGCTGCTTCCAAGCTCCCTCGCCAGCTCCCAGTTCACCGGGCCGGACGAAGCCAGTAGTTCAGCGAGGCGGTCAAAGATGTTGTCGGTCATCCGCTGGTATCCCTATCGCCGAGCTCGAGCCGAACGGTCATAGCAACGCCATCACGCTCTACCTCCACGTTGACGAAGTCCCCCGGCCCGAAGCGCCGCAGTTTGGAAACCAGGCCTTCCATGGTTGTCACCAAGCGCCCGTCGACAGTGATGATCACGTCACCCGACTCGATGCCGGAGCCGCCCGCACTCGAACCTTCTAGTAGTTCGGATACGAGCACTCCAACCGGTGCTTGGCCCCCGTCGGGCTGTGCCACCAGCTGCGTGGAACCGAGGATGCCGAGGAACCCGTGGCCGCTTGACCCGTTCTCGATGATCTCGGCGGTCACGCGGTTCATGACCTCGACGGGTGTAGCGAATCCGAGACCTTCGGGGCCAAGGTCGCCAACCCCAACCGCCGTGGTAATGCCGATGAGCCGTCCTTCATTGTCGACGAGGGCACCGCCGCTTGATCCGCTCGTGAAAGGTGCGTCGGTCTGCACCATCCCGTATAGATCTTCCTCGCGCGTGTCTCCCTCCACCAGGCGGTCGAAGGCGGATAACACGCCAACTGTGACGGTTGGGCCGCCGCGGAGGCCGAGTGGGTTGCCGATGGCAATTGCCGTGTCGCCAACCTCCAGGTTGTCCGTGCTCCCGCGCTCGACCGCGACGAGGCCTTCGGCCTCGATGCTCACTACTGCCAGGTCGGTGAGGGCATCAAACCCGAGGACGGTGCCCTCGTAACGACGCCCGTCGGACAGCACGATGCCGACGGATCCATTGGTCTCGACCACGTGCTCGTTGGTGACTACGTAGCCTTTATCAGCATCGACTACCACCCCGGACCCCGAACCAACCAGGGTTGGCCCTACGAACACTTCCACCGTCACAACGGAGGGGATTACTCGCCGGGCCACCGCTGCCGCCAGCGAATTGGTCGAGATGTTGTCGGGTGTCACGATCTCGGTGCGCACAATCTCGGTAACCCGCTCGACGGGTGGCTCGCTCGAGCGACCGATGTCGGTCACGAGCACAGTGCCAATGGCTATGCCTGCGCCGAGCAGTCCGGCCATGAGCGGCACGACCCATCCCGGACCCCTAGGCGGCGGAGGAATCGGTTCTGGCGGCGCCGGCGCCTCGATGGGCTCGGGCCAGGCGATGGGGAGTCGTTCGTCTTCGCGCATTATCGTGAATTGTATGGTCCAGGAGAATCATCGTGATGTGGTTCGGGTAACTGAGTCGTCGCTGGACCCCTCAGCCCTTCTTGTGGCAGTGTCGGATCCAACCGCCGGTGCGGTCGTGTCGTTCCTCGGCATGGTGCGTAACCATTCTCCCGGCAAAGAGGACGTCACCCATCTCGTCTATGAAGTTTACGCCGAGCAAGTAGAGAGCAAGATCGCCGACCTGGTGCGAGCGGCACG
>JAUXJL010000255.1 GCA_030624805.1 Acidimicrobiia bacterium | reverse complement strand
GACCTCCAGGATGAGCTTTCCAAGGTGCAGATCGACCTTCGCACCGGGATACACACCGGCGAGATCGACGTGCGGGGCGACGACGTGGGCGGGATCGCAGTTCATCTGGCCGCCAGAGTCATGGCCGAGGCGGATCCAGGCGAAATACTCGTGTCGCGAACCGTGCGGGACCTGGTCATCGGCTCGGAGATCGTCTTCTCCGACCGGGGAGCGCACCGACTCAATCATTTCGTTCGATCAGTCGCCGCGCCGTTTCGTCTGCTCAGCCATCCGATCCGAGAAGGTCATCGACTACGCGGCGCGCTGCCTCGGCCCTGGCCCGCGCCGACAGGGTCCTGCGATGCGTGCGCTCGAGGTAACGCTCCGCCTCGGCCAGCGCCTCGCCCCCATCGGCGTCGCCGACCTCGTCGAGGCTCGCCACCTCGAGCTCGGCCTCGTCCAGCTGTCGCTCGAGGGCCCGCAGCCGCTCGGCCGCCTCGTCGGCCGTGTCCTCGGCTGCGGCTAGGGCAGCGCCTTCGCCAGAGTCGGGTGCCGCGATGAGGTCGATATCCGTCCCCGCCAGGATCCCCCCGGTCATCGGGAGGTGGGAGACCAGCTCGGTCATGTCGCCTCCGAAGGGGTCGATGATCTGGTCCCCGCGTGCCCGCATCGGCATGAGCACCAGGGTGGCATCGCCACATGCACCCACCAGGCGGCGCCGGCTCGGTTGCAGCAGTGGGTATACGTCCGCGGTGATGCGTGCCTCGTCGAGCATGGCTTCGACCGTGCCGGTCACCGCCTCCGGGTCCTCCCCGGCGTTCACCGGTACCACGACTCGCCGAGTGGCCCGGCTCCATTCCGGGGTACGGCTAGCCAGATATGCGCCGAGAAGAGCTAATCGGGAGGAGCTGCCACCATCCCACCACACATCGATGCGGCGCTTCTTTACGGGAACACGCTGTAGCCGGGCCCATCCTTTGTCATCGGTGGACATGCTGATGACGTTGACGCCGAGGCGAGCAACGTCGCGCACTGCGCGCACATACATCTCGCGTCGGGCCCTACCCGGCGACTCCGGCCACCCAAACAGCACGGTATTGGCGCGTAGCGGACCAAGGCCGAAGGACTGGACGATCACGGGAAGGGCATCCATGCCGTCCGGCGCCAGAACGGCGCGACCGAGTATGTCCAACCCTAATTCGTCGATTTCGCCTTGGAGCGCCTGCTGCTGCTGTGCAGCTTCCCGCCGCATGAGGGCGCCCTCCCCCTCGACGATTCGAAACACCGCAGTGAAGCCGCTGCCTCCTTCGAGCCAGCTGGCGAACTGGAGCATTCTCGCCCGGCGGTCCGGATCGGCCGAGAACACCAGGACCTGGGGTCGCCAATGCCTGGGGTGCTCGACCTCACGGTCGAGCGCTTTGATGTTCTCGACAGCCCTCGAGAAGTGGTGGGAATGACTGGCGTCTGACCAGCGGGCCGGGACGTCGCGTCGGCTCAGGTATTGGTAGACCGCGAACATGATGACCACCGCCACAAAGCTCGCCAGCGGGTTGATGGCGAGCATGGCGCCGACGCACAACAGTGCCCCGGCCAGGCTGAGCCGCTTGTCGAACCACCGGAACCTCGGCCTGAATGATGGACTGCCGGCTCGCGCCTCGTAGTACGTGGCGTAGTTGAGGAGCCCGTACGACAAGAGGAAGAACATGGAGACGACGGGGGCGATGACATTCAGGCTCCCCAAACCGATCGTCACCAGTGCAATCAACAGGGAGACCACCGTGGCCGGTCGCGGGTTGTTGGCCGGACCGTAGCCCTTGGCGAATATCCCCAAGGCGGGGAACACCCGGTCGGCGGCAAGGGACTGGAGGATGCGCGGCCCGCCGAGCAATGATGCCATCGCCGACGACAGCGTGGCCGCTATCACCCCCAGGCCCACCAGCGGACCGATGATCGCCACCCGGCGCATTGCCTCCCCGGTGTCGTCGACGAGCAGGAACAGCGGCACCGTGCCAGCCAGCAACACAGCAACGGTCAGGTACACCACGGTGGAGAGGCCGACGGCGGCAAAGGTGCCCGTGGGCAGGCTGCGCCCCGGATCCTTGAGATCGCCGGACATGCTGACACCCTGGGTGAACCCCGTCACTGCAGGGAAGAAGATGGCGAAAACGGCCCAGAAACCGATGGCGCCCGATGGCGAATTCCAGCTCCGGCTTAGCGTCGACGAATCGAATGAGGCGATGGCACCGAGGTAGAAAGACAACAGAGCGGCGATCAGAATCGCCCTGACCACGAACTGGAACCGGGTGGCGACGTCTGCCCCGGCCCAGGCCAACACGAACAGCAAGAGAACTGCGGCCACCGCGATGACCTGGACCGCAAGACCGGATTCCCAGCCGGCGATGGCGGCGGTTGCCTCCCCCAATCCGATGGCGTAGAAGGCAATGGACACGGACTGGGCAAGGAAGAGCACAACACCGATCGCCCCACCGAACTCAAGGCCGAGCGTGCGCGAGATGAGGTAGTAGTCGCCGCCGCCCTTCACCTCGATGTTGGTCGCGATCGCCGCCAACGAGATGCTGGTCAACACTGACACGGCAGTGGCGATGCCCATGATGATGAGTGCCTTCGCCAAGCCGACGTTCCCCACCACGAACCCGGTGCGAAGGAAGAGACTTATTCCGAGGATGGTGAGGATGGACGGGGTGAAGACCCCGGCGAACGTCCCGAGCGCGCTCGGCTTCTTGGCCGCACGGCGAGCGGAGGGTGGTTCCGTCCAATAACTCTTCATCGAAGGACCCCCAAGTCAGCCGCCAGAACCGACGCCCGATCGCCGAGACTCACCAACAACTGCTCGAGCATCCCCGCTAGTGGTAGCGGGCCTCTTTCTAAGTAGCTGTATATCAGGCTATTCACCCGAGAGAAAGGACCGTGAATGGCCCCACCTCTCTTCTTCGGTGAATCTCGCCCAACAACCTCCTCGATAAGAGACGACACGCTCACCGACGGGTGGTGCGTTCACCCCCAGAGACCACACCGGTTATGGGCGGGTGTCCGTGAGTCATTGGACCTTGTCTGAGAGGTGGGCGAGTGCGTAGGCTCGTGGGAGAGGAGGCGTTCTGATGTCGAAGTTTGTCCCTGCATATTTGGGTGGTGCTGTCGCCCTGGCGACTGATCCAGTGGTGGGATCGCCCGAGATCGAGAGGAGCGAGGTGTTCTCGCCTGGCGCTGAGGAACTCGTTGCCGGTGAGATTCGAGTTTCGGTGCTTGGGTCGGGGTTGCCGTGGGTGACTAAGAGCCAGGCGGCTGGGTCGGTCCTGATGGAAGTCGGGAACCCACAGCGAGATGTCTTCGTGTTCGATCTGGGAGCGGGGTCGTTGGCGAATTTCAGCGGGCTGAAAGTGCCGGTGACGAGCTTGAAGAAGGTGTTCCTCTCTCATTTGCATGCTGACCACGTCGCCGACTATCTCACCTTGATGGGCAGCTACGTGAAGGCGGGTCGTCTTGACCCGGTCGAGGTGTGGGGTGGAGCATCAGATGACCCGGCCAGAGGTACTGCCAGGTTTGTGGACCTGATTCAGCAGGCGTTGGCGTGGGATCACGCCTCCATGGCGGGATACGCACCGACCACGGGCGCTCAGGCCACCGCCAAAGAAGTGCCTTTCGACCGCACCGAAGTGGTCTATGAACCCAACGGAGTGACCATCACCTCGTTCCCAGTGATCCACGTGCTCAACGGTGCGGTGGGAT
>JAUXJL010000064.1 GCA_030624805.1 Acidimicrobiia bacterium | reverse complement strand
AGTTCGGCTTGGATGTCGAGGCGGTGGCCCCCCGGCTTCGGGAGTGGTTGTCCTGAGACGAATCGCGGTTGTCCTGGCCGTCGGGCTCGTGGTTGCCGCCTGCGGTGGAGACGACTCGGGATCAGCATCTGAGCCCACCACAGCACCACCGAGTCCAACCGCCGGGGGAGACATCATTGTGGCCCGGGATGGAGACCTCGTCGCCGTCCACTACATCGGCACGCTCGACGACGGAACCGAGTTCGATGCGTCCCGACCCCGGGGAACCACCCTCGACTTCACCATCGGAAGCAGCCAGATGATCAGCGGGTTCGACCAGGGGGTTCGCGGCATGGCCGCCGGCGAAACCAAGACGATTCGGATTGAGGCGGCCGATGCCTACGGGGAATTCGACCCCGCAGCACTCGTCGAGGTCGACATCTCACGGGTCCCCGAAGGAACCGCGGCCGGCGACGTTCTGGTTGACCCGACCACCGGCGGGCCTATTCCGGTTGTGTCGATCATCGGCGAAGTAGTGACCCTTGATCTCAACCATGAGTTGGCGGGAGAGGCGCTCACCTTCGAAATCGAAATGGTGGCGATCAACCCCTGAGGGCTCTTCGCGTCCGCCAGGCTCGAAACGCAAATCGACCTCGAAGCGCCAGCGGCCCGAAGAACAAACGGCCCTGCACCCCATCCCATCCGGTCCCGTACGTGTATTCGATATGTTCGCTGACTCGAGTAGTCGACTCGTCGACGGGCACGAATCGGTGGGTGTGAACCCACGACCTCATCGGACCTTCGTCCTGGAGGTCGGTGAAGCCGTGTGGGCCCACATCGCGATGGAGCGCCCGCCAGCGGATGGGAATCGGCCCGAGCCACACGGTGAACTCGGCAATTGCCCCATCGACTAATGGGTCGCTGCGATGGAATTGGACGTAGCCAGGCGTAAGGCGTTGCAACGCACGAGTGTCGTCGTGGAACCCGGCAACCCGCTCCGCAGATGCCGGCACGGTGAATTCGTAATCAAACGTTGGCATCGGGCACCCTACCCTCGGTTCGTATACTGCAGCGCCGCTCGCTTGGAAGTCGTCATCGAACTCAGCCCCGCCCTCTTTCTTACGACCTGGGCGGCCGGACTGGCCGCTATGGCTGCCGTCGTTGCCTGGTGGAAAGTGGTTGGGCCGGGTTTCGGCTGGTTGGCGGGAGCCGTCACCGTGTTGTTGGGGGGCACTGGATGGGCGGTCGGAGGGGGATGGGCCGCTGGTGTCGGTACCCTGGCAGCTGTGGCGGGGTTTGGGCTGGCCCGCCGGCCCCAACCGGCTGCCCTCGCCTTCGGCGTCGCCGCCCTCCTCTACGCCGGCGCCTCCATTAGTGATGGGGGCGTGTTCGGCACGATGTCGGGTGCGGTCATGTTGGGAGCCATCACCGCCGAGATGTTGCTCGGTCACTGGTATCTCATTGACCCGAGCCTGCCCCGCTGGGCTCTCAAGCGCCTGGCAGTGGCAGGGGCCGCCGGAGTCATTTTGGATGGTTCGGTTGTCGCCATAGAGGCGGGTGTCGATTGGGGGGGCGAAGTCACCGGATGGGTGTTCTTGGTGCTCGGCATTACAACGTTTGTTCTTATGGTTGCGGTGCGCCTTGCCCTGAACGAACCTTCCTACCCTGGAGTGATGGCGGCCACCGGGTTGTCGTATCTCGCCATTCTCACCGCCATCGGTTCGGCTGTCGCCGGCCGGGCAGTCCTGGACAACGGAGCGAGTTTGCTGGCAGGACCTAGCGAGGCGCTCGGTACAATCGCCTTCCTGTGAGGATTTACACCAAGACCGGTGACGAAGGCAAGACGGGTCTGCTCTATGGAGGGCGGGTATGGAAGGACGACCCGGGCCCGGAAGCATATGGAGCTGTCGACGAGGCAGTGTCGGCTCTCGGTGTGGCACGAGCGCTCGCCCAAGGAGATCTGGCCGTTCAGATCCTTGGGATCGAACGTGACCTGTTTGTGGTGGGCGCCGAACTGGCCACCGCTCCCGACAAGCGCACCAAGCTGGTGGATGGCGTGAGCCTCACGACGTCCGCGATGGTTGAAGATCTCGAGCACCTCATCGACCGGATTGTCGAAGCGCACCCACTCCCTCAGGAGTTCGTCGTGCCGGGAGAGAACCCGCTTGAAGCCGCTCTCGAAGTAGCGAGAGCCACCGTGCGCCGCGCCGAACGACGGGTCACCACCTACGCTCGCTCCGGCGAATTGGATACGAGCGTGGTGCCGACCTACCTCAACCGCCTGGCCGATCTGCTGTATGTTCTGGCCCGCTCAGTGTCGCCTACCTGGCAGCCAACCCGTCCCAAGGAGGACTCATGATCGAGATAAACGCCGGCGGACCGGTTGCGGAGGCTTCCGCCGACGTGCTGGTGGTACCGGTGCTCGGGGATCGAAATTGGGGCCCCGGCGCCGACTGGGTAGCCGACCAGCTCGGCGACTTCCTCACGGACTACCTCGACGAGATCGACTTTGAGGGAAAGCCGGGAGCGGTTGCCTCGCTTCCGGTGCGCGACCGGCTCCCCTTCAAGCGAGTGCTGCTCGTGGGGCTCGGTCAAGACCCGGACGCAGAACAGGTGCGCCAGGGGTCCGGCAGTGCCGGCAAGAAGGTCACCCGGGATGCCAGCGTAGCCACGACCCTCCATCTGGTCGGCGGTTGGCCGGTTGCGGTCTTGGAAGGCTTGCTCCTCTCCCAATACCGGTTCGATAAATATCGCACCGAGAAAAAGCCTTCCAAGCTGGAGCAGGTCACATTGCTCGACATCGATGAAGCCACTGCTGCCGCGGCAGCTTTCCGGGCGACGATTGTTGCCGACGCGGTGAACCTGGCCCGCGATCTCATCAACGAGCCCCCGTCCGCCCAGCCGCCCTCAACGCTGGTCAAGATCGCCTATCGCCTTGCTGGTGAAGTAGATCTCGACATCACGGTGTTCGACCCCGACAACTTCGAGGACGAGCGTTTCGGAGGACTGATCGGCGTCGCGGCAGGTTCGCACCAGCCGGCGGCAATGATCGTCATGCGTCACGAGCCTCCCGACCCAAAGGGGCATATCGCCATTGTGGGAAAAGGAATCGTTTTTGACTCGGGTGGCCTGTCACTAAAGCCCCCGGCCGGCATGGAATCGATGAAGACGGACATGTCCGGGGCTGCGGTGGTCATGGCCACCATGCAGGCGATCGGAGCATTGAAGATTCCGGTTCGAGTGGTCGGGGTGGCTCCCGTAACTGAGAACATGCCGGGCGGAGGCGCCCAGCGGCCCGGCGACGTGCTGACGCCTCGCAACGGCAAGACGGTGGAGGTCCTGAACACCGACGCGGAGGGCAGGCTCGTATTGGCCGACGCACTGTCGCTGGTCGCCGAGGAGGAACCAGACCTCATCGTCGACGCCGCCACCCTCACGGGCGCCTGCCCGGTCGCACTCGGGGAGAAGATCGCCGGGCTGTGGGGGAACACCGATGAGGCCATTGAACGGGTCAAGTCCGCAGCTGCTGAAGCTGGTGAGAGTGTTTGGCACATGCCGCTGCCGAGCTTCTACCGAAAAAACATCGATTCGGACATTGCGGACATGAAAAACACCGGTCCCCGGTATGGCGGATCCATCAACGCTGCCTTGTTTCTCAAGGAATTCGTCGGCGACGTGCCGTGGGCCCACCTCGACATTGCCGGGCCGGCTCGCTGGCCCGATGACGAGCACTATCAGGTCAAAGGTGGGTCCGGGTTTGGTGTCCGGACGCTCATTCGGCTCATCGAGAAGGCCGCTGAGTAGATCGGTTCCGTCGCCTAGATCGGAGAGGTACTACTCTCGACCCGAATGGGCCGCCGTTTTCTCATCACAACTGCCGTGCTGGACCTTGTCGCGCTCGGTGTCGCTGTTGTTATCGGCCTGGCGCTTGTGCCGGACTTCGGGGAAGGGGTCGAGGCAGCCAGCGTCATCCCACTTTTTGCGGCAATGTTCGGCGGCGCCATAGCCGGCAGTTATGTCAGTGCCCGGTCGTGGGGTGAGGGAGCACCCCGGCCCAGCTACGGCCGCGCCGTATCGATCGTGTCAATCGGGGTGTCTATCACAGCTCTGGCCGTTGTCTCGACGCGGATGTACTGGTCCCGTCCGTTCTTCATCACCACCTCGGTGGCGTGGCTAGCCCTGACCCTGGGCCACCGGGCATATCGGCGGCGCCGACCCTGGGCGGAGAGTTTGGTGGCCGTCTCAAACGAAAAAGAACTGATAGAGGATCTCCGGGCCGCCCCTCACGCCAACCTCGTCGATTCACTCGATCCACGAGCCGAGCCTCCCACTCGCCCGTTCCCTCCCGGAACGGTCATGGCGGTAGATCTCCGAGCAGTGCTGTCGGACAGCATGGCCCAGTACGTCTCCTCGCTTCACCTGGCCGGCAGGTCGATGCGAGGATTCACGAGCGTCTACGAAGAACATACCGGTCGGCTCCCCATGGTGCATCTGATGGAGGGCTGGGAGCTCACCGAGCCTCTCGAAGCCCGTGGAGTCTACGTGAGCCTGAAACGGGCGATTGATATTGCGCTTGTCACTGTCACCGCGCCGCTGTGGCTGGCAATGTGCGGGCTCATAGCGCTCGTGATTCGACTCGATTCCAACGGGCCCGTCATCTTTGCCCAAGAGCGGGCCGGGCGGGGCGGCAAACCGTTCACGCTCTATAAATTCCGAACGATGATCGACGAAGCCGATGCACATGGTGCGCAGTTCGCGTCGCTGAACGATGAACGCCTTACCCGAGTTGGCCGTGGTCTCCGACGCTTCCGTGTCGATGAGTTGCCCCAGCTCTGGAACGTCCTGCGGGGTGACCTCAGCCTGGTTGGTCCCCGCCCCGAGCAGATTCCGTTCGTCGAGCGATTCGGGTTGACAATTCCGTTCTACACACATCGTCACCTGATTCGACCCGGGGTAACTGGCTGGGCTCAGGTCAACTTTGGGTATGCCGATAACGAGATCGAGACTGTCGAAAAACTCTCCTATGACCTCTACTACCTCAAGCACGTTTCGCCCTGGCTCGACCTCTCCATCCTCGGGCGGAGCGTGTGGACGGTGCTCTCGGGGTTCGGCGCCCAGTAGCGGACCGTTTTCCTGATGAGGCGCCGCTCGGCTGCCTCTCTGATCGCCCTGGCCATGGCCGCCTCCATTGTTAGCGTGGTGCCGGCACCGGCGAGTGAAAACTTCACCGAGAGCGAGGGCTGCGGCACCGCCGGCTACCGGGGCCCGCTGGCGGACAGGAGCGGCTTTTTGTCGCTCGATCATGAGGTGTACGGCCCGTGGGCGGACTTCTTCGGCCGAAACGGATACGCCATCGACAATCAGCTGGTGAGCTGGCGCCCCTACCGGTCATCCCGAACCGTCCGCGTCCATGCGCTGGCCCTCCCGGCATTCGAGCTCGTGAATGAGAATCTCGCCGCCGCCGCCGCCAACGGCAACTACTACCCGGTCACGGTCGCGTTTGGACATGCATTCCGGGCCGTGACCGGCACGAGCCGGCGTTTCTCCTTCCACGCCTTTGGCACTGCGGTCGATATCAACCCGGCTCAGAATCCTTACAACGCCGACAGCCCACCCATCCTCGTCACCGATATGCCCGCCTGGTACGTCAGGGCGTGGACAGACGCCGGTTTCTGTTGGGGAGGCGATTGGCAAAGCATCAAGGACGCCATGCACTTCTCGTGGATGGGTCCAGCGGCCACACCCGGATACCCGGCCTCACCACCCCCCCAACCAGCCGTGACAGGCGTCGGCCTCTTTCGCACCTCTGGTTTTAGCGGAGCCTCACAGTTTGAAGAGGTCGACTGGCATTTCGACGTTATCGACCGGAGCCGGGATGGCGCTCCCGACATCTATGCGTGGCGCTGGGCAGGTAATGGGCTGATTCGACTCGAGATCGCCTCCGGCTTTCGAGATTTTCGCGACGTCGGGATCCGGGCCAACATCACCGTGACGGGGAGTTCGAGCACTCACGGCGTCACGTTCGCCGACTATGACGGCGATTCCCGTGCGGATCTCTGGGTGGTCGACTGGTCCACAGGCGGGGTAAGGATCTACGGCGACACGGTGGGCGAGGCGGCAAGGTTCACCCAGGTCATCGCCCAGCACACCCTGGCCGTAAACGGCGGGTCGGTTTTGCTGGCCGGCGACTATAACCGCGACCGGTCCCTCGAGGCCTATGTCGTGAACGCCGAGGGCGATCTGTATGTGTTGGATGGACGTGACGGGTTTCAAACCGTTCTTGTGGAAGTCGCCACGGGCGCCCGGCCTGAATGGAACCGCTTCGATCTCGCCGACTACGACGCAAACGGCTTTATCGATCTCTATGTGATCAGTACGGTCGGCCAGCAGGTGTATGTCGCCAACGGGTTCGGCACCGGTTATTGGACGGGCCCATATTGGTCATCGTACGTCCCACAGAGCGGCGAAGCCCAGGTTGCCGACTACGACGGTGACGGCCGACCGGACATCTACCATTTCGGCGATGACCGCATAACCATCTACCTGGGCGGGACACGCCCGGCCGGGGTCGACCTGCAAGCCTGGTTCGACGACCCAACGCTCAGCCCATGGGACGCGGGCCCTGAATGTCTCAATGTCAACCGCTGCGACCGCATCGGATATGTGACGAGCACTCTCGAGTTCAACCTCCGTGACAATCTGTCATGGGAGGGTGGAAACTACCACGAGTTCTATTTCGGGGTGCCGGGGGACCTGCCGCTCATGGGCGACTGGGATGGAAACAATGTGTCAACTCCTGGCATGTTCCGGGCTTCAAATGGGTTCGTGTATCTCGCCAACACCAACGCCACCCAGGTTGCTCCCATCGAATACTTCTTCGGAATCGGGGGCGACATACCCCTGGCCGGGGACTGGGACGGTGACGGTCGCGATTCCCTCAGCATCTACCGGCCCAGCAACGGGCGTCTGTACGTGTCCAACGAGCTCCAGACTCAGTTTGCCGACTTCGAAGTTGCCTTCGAGATAGCCGGCGCGGTTACGCCGTTCGCGGGCGATTTCAACGGGGACGGGCGGGACGACCTCGGCCTGTACCGGCCATCGGACGGCTATGTCGTCATTCGCTACATGGGGAGTTCCGGCGCAGCCGACGCAGCCTTTCACGTCGGGAGCGAAGCCGACAGTGTCATCGCAGGCGACTGGACCGGAGACGGCGTGGCAACGGTGGCCTGGCACGACCAGGCCGAAGGTCGCTGGTATTTCCGCCTGGCCAACAGTCAGGGAACGGCCGATCACATTCTCAGAGCCGGGCCTCGCAACGCCGTAGTGATTCCGGTTTCGGGCGGCTGGACCATAAACACTCGTTAGTGTCCGGCGTCGAACTTCGACCCGATTCGAACATTTTTGATGATCCCGTGCAGACTTGGCTTGGCAGTAGTGCGGGTTATCGGCCGCAGCTCAGCCATTTCCCGGCCTGGGAAGTCGTCCCCGGTGCATCGCGGCCGCGCCTCGGTCAATGTTGGGCGGCGAGACCCGCATCTGTGTCGCCGAGGACCTCGCGGTGACGCAGATCCATCGTGCGGATCCATCGTTGTTGGCCGAGGGTCAGGGCGATGAAGTAACCCAACTCGACGAGCTGCGGCTCAGTGAAGTGATGGTGAAGCTTCTCCCACAGGGCGTCGTCTGCAAGGTCAGAATTCCAGGCAATCGCATCCGCGTACTGCAAGGCCGTCTTGTCGCGCTCACTGAAACGGTCCGATTTGGGGTACAGGAGGATCTCGTCGATGTCGATCTCTTGCAGACCCTGGTCCTTGGCAGTCGCCGAGCGCTGTCCTCCGCAGTATTCGCATTCGACGGATTTTGAGATATAGAGCCGGCACATCTCTTTGGTGCGGTGGTCGAGCGCCCCGTCGTCGATGGCCGCGTACCACGTCTCCGTGAACGACTTGAGGATGGCAGGTACGTGCGCCCGCACCGCCTGACTCTCCGGCCTCGGGACCCCGTGCAGTCGGGCACGCTCGAGAATCGCCCTCGATTCCTCGTCTACCAGGGTATCGGGGTCGACGTAGCTTATCCTTGGCATGAGGCGTTCCTTTGTTCAGACCGAAAGCCGTGAGCTCGGGCTTGACGCTCAGGTTTGTGGCATCATCACCCCTAACGAGTGTAGGCCCGATTTGGCACATGTCTTCGGTTGAATGACAGGGCCATCGATGGCGCTCATCGCGACGATCGGTGAGGTATCAATCGATTGCAGGGCCGGGGTGGAAACGGATCGACCGGCTACGGGAGTTGAGCTTGAGCGAGAATAACCATCGACTTGGTTGGATCGGCACGGGTCGCATGGGATTTGCTCTCGTTGAGCGTCTCCTGAGCGCCGGGTGCGACGTTTCCGTCTACAACCGCACCAGATCTAAGGCCGAGCCCCTGGCGGAGCTCGGAGCGACGATCGTCGGCACTCCGCTCGATCTGGCGGATCGCGACATTGTTTTCACGATGGTCGGTGGGTCTCAGGATTACCACGATGTGGTGCTCGGCGACAACGGAGTGCTCATGGATCCGCAGGTCAAGCCGAGGGTCATCGTCGATTCGACAACTATCTCGGCAGCAGCAGCCGAGACGGTTCGCCTCGCTGCAAACGGGTTGGGGGTTGGCGTTGTAGCCGCGCCGGTGAGCGGCAATCCTGCGGTCGTGCGGTCGGGTGCGCTCACCGTGGTGGCATCGGGCCCGCAGGAGGCATATGAGCTGGTTGCCCCGTATCTGGAGCATTACGGCGCTGGGGTTACTTACGTTGGTGACGGAGAGTCCGCCAGGTTGGTGAAGATCTGTCACAACCTGATGCTTGGCGTGGTCGCTCAGACGCTGGCCGAGATCACGGTGCTTGCCGAGCGGGCAGGTGTCTCGCGTGAGGCCTTCCTCGCGTTTGTCAACGACAGCGTGATGGGCTCACCGTTTACCCGGTACAAGACGCCGGCTCTGGTGAACCTCGACTTCACGCCTACGTTCACCGGTCATCTGCTTCGCAAGGACTTCGAACTCGGCCTCGAGGCGGCCCGCGATCTCGGCGTGCCCCTGCCGGTCTCT
>JAUXJL010000017.1 GCA_030624805.1 Acidimicrobiia bacterium | reverse complement strand
TCGAGCGCACCGTCCATGGCCTGCATGAGGTACTTGCGGTTGAGCGTGTTGCGCATGTTCGGTCCGGGGCGAAGTCCCCAGAAGAACTTGGTGGAGATGACAAAGTCTTGCCGGTCCCAGCCGAGGTCCTTGATGACACGGCCCATGAGCCGCTCGGACTCGCCACCGGCGTATACCTCGGCGTTGTCGAAGAAGTTGACTCCGGCATCGAAGGCCACCTGCATGCTCTCGCGGGCGAGCTCATCACCGACCTGGTTGTGGAACGTCACCCATGAACCGAAGGACAGCACGCTGAGTTTGAGTCCCGAGTTACCGAGTCGCCGGTACTCCATGTTTTCCGCCTTTCGATGATTGCCGGCTGAGGATAGAAGTGCCAATGCCCCCTCGGCCGGGCAGGCTCAGACGGGACGGGTGCCGCTCCCGCCCGAGTCAATCTTCCTGGAGAACGCCATGTGTCCGCATCTTCGAGACAACCTTCTCGGCGACGGCGGAGCGCTTCTCCTCCGGCAAACGTCCTGGCAGCTTCGTGTCGAGCTTCTCCCGTACCTGAGCCTCGGTGAGGCCCTCCCACTCGGCCTTCTTGGCGGTCGCCAGCTTGGATACCGCGGCTATTGCGCCAACGAGCAGCGCCAGTTTCATGAGTTTCTTCACAATCAGTCCCTTCGCTTCGATTCATTCTATGGCAGTCCGTCATGAGGCCACCCTGTCGAGTTAGTGGCGCAAGTACGCTCCTCTTGTGGTTGAGATCGTTGAAGTTGGTCCCCGGGATGGACTCCAGAACGAGTCGGTTGTGCTGGAGACGGCCCGCAAGATCGACCTGATAGAACGGTTGGTGGCCGCCGGGGCCCGACGGGTCGAGATCGTGAGCTTCGCTCATCCGACCAGGGTGCCCCAAATGGCCGACGCGGAAGCTGTGGCCGAACATTTCGCCGGACGAGACGACTTTTCCCGGATTGGGTTGGTCATGAATGACCGAGGGTGGGATCGGGCTCAGCAAGTCGAGCTGGGCGAGATCAACATCCCCGTTGGCGCCACAGAGGCGTTCAACCAGGCGAACGTCGGCGCCAGCCCCGACGAAACCATCGAGCTGGTTGGCTCGATCGTGACGGCCACCAGATTGCCCGTCACCGGCACCATCTCGGTGGCATTCGGGTGCCCCTACGACGGAGAGGTCGCCGAAGACGTCGTAGTCGGGATCGCCGGGCGCCTGGCGGCCGCCGGCTGCGCCGAGATCACGATCGCCGATACGATCGGAGTGGCCGATCCGTGGGCGGTGCGGTCCCGGCTCGAAGCAGTCCGGGCAGTCGTGGATGCAGTTCCCCTCAGAGTTCACTTCCACGACACCCGCAACACCGGGATCGCCAACACGTTTGCTGCCATCGACCTGGGGGTCGAAATTGTTGACTCCAGCGTCGGCGGAATAGGCGGCTGCCCGGTCGCTCCGAAAGCGACCGGGAACATCGCGACGGAAGACCTGGTCTTCATGCTCAATCGGGCCGGTCTGCAGCCGAGGCTGGATCTGGATCAACTCATCGAGATCGCCGGCTGGGTTGGGGGAGAGCTTGGTATCCAGCCCCCGTCCTCGCTCCTGAAATCCGGAGGATTTCCCGCCTAGGGCGTCGTTAGATAGACGATCTCGGCATTCTCGGAGTCGGCGGCGCTTCCCTCGTACGTAGCGACATGGGGCACGTCGGCGTCGTCGAGAGTGAAGCTGACGAGCTGACCAAGAAGGCGCTCGCCTGCCGTCAAGATGTCGGTGGTTTCCCAACCGGAGTCAGTCCTGGCGGCATGGCGCACCACGCTTCGGTCACCAAAAACTATGTGAGGCGTGCCGGCCGAATCGACGTCTATGGCGGTGATGCGCCTGGCGCCGGTGAACGAGATCTCGACGTCAGAGAGGGAACCGACGTCCTCCGTGATCCAGGTGGCCCCGCTGCGAGTCGCATAACGGACGGTCCCGGTGTCGGCCCGGAAGTAGCTGATGTGAGGTTCGCCACTGCCGTCGAAGGCCAGCGAGGAAAACCGGCCTGCGTCCCCTTCTGAATCCACGGCGTCGAGCTCCCATACGCCGTCCACCAGCTCGCCGAACATCAGTTGTCGAGTGTTGTTGTCGTGGTAGGTGAGAGCGACCCGACCGGTTGTTGACGTGGCAAGCGAGACGTTCCATTCGTACTCGATGGGTCCACTGCCAATGGCAGTCACCTGCCAACCCGTATCGCTGAGCTGGTAATACTCGACGCCGTCCTGGCGCCCGAACTGCTGAGGGTCGATACCAGCGGCCCGCACCACTCCGTCAGAGCCGATTGCAATAGTGCTATCCCAACCGTCGTGTCCGTCGTCGTTCGCAGCGGCAATGTTCCAAGCGCCCTCACTCCGAAAGGCATGGGTCAGGTCACCGAGGTCGTCTTGGAACGTCTGCCCCTGGTGGTCGTGGTAGGCGATGTGAGGGTTGCCGCCCGGGTCGAAGGCGAGGCCGATCGGCCCGTAGAAATAGCCCTCGATGAGGCGATCCTCCTCCCATCCTTGTGCTGCTGAGGCGAAGGAGACGAATCCCTCTGGAAGCTCTTCCGCCAGCCAGGCAATGGCCGGGCGATCGTCGGCATCCAAAGCGATCACGGGCTTTATGCCGTTACCGATGGCCGTAAGGGCCCACCCGGATGCGACTCTGCCTGCATTTCCGGTGGTTTCAGGCCGTGTCGTCGTTGTGTCATCAACTGGCGACGGGCTGGATGCAGTTCCGGTTGCGCCAGGCCCTGCGCCCGAGTCGCCGCCGCATGCTGCTGCGATCAGGGCTAATACAGGAACCCACCAAAACAATTGCTTCACGCCGTTTCTCCGGTCGCCGATGACGAAAAGTTATCCGCTCTCGCCATTAATGGCGTGTAACAGTCGTGTTCTTGACGAATCCTGAAGGTTCGTCAGCCCACTACTGCTCGCGGCTCGGCTCGGAGTCGCTTGCCTCCCAGAGCGTCTTGAGGAACTGGACCTCTTGACTGGCCTCGAGGTGACGCGCCACCTGGCGGCGGACCTGTCGGATGTGATCGGGCGCCAGGGACGGATACCGCTTGGCGATACGTTCGGGCGACCACCCTTGAAGGGTCTTGGTCCGAATCCGCCTCCGATCCCGCTCAACCTGTTTCTCGATGCGGCGCGATTGGCTGATGTTGAGATCGGTCGTCATGAGTACCAGCAGCAAGACGATGACCGAAACCAGCGCGGCGATCGGAAGTCCCATACGTTCACCATAGAGGGCGCACGGAGGCTTGTGAAGTTGTGAAGACCGTCACAAGGGCCGAAGCCCCTGTGATTGCTGGCCAAATGGAATCTTGTCCCGGGGGAGACGGCCGCTCCGGTTCCACACGTCTCAGGGGAAGGGCGACACTCGACTTGTCGAGTTGCCGCCTCTGTTTAGAGTTTCGAGGCCGCTACAGCTGCCGTCGGGCTTCTCGAGCCTTGGCGATGAGGTCGATGGATTCTCCGGCAAGGCGCCGCTCGGCCCATGCCGCCGGGCGAACAGTTCGAGCCCGGTCGGGCAGGATGGGCCGTACCCGCCGAAGAAAGGCCAGATTGGCGTCCAGGAACAACTGTTGTTTCCGATCCCAGGAGACGTTATAGAGGTCGCGGACTTCTGGTGGAAGGGTCCCGCGGGCGGCAAAAGCGATAAAGTACCAGACCGGCTTCATCGTCCAGGGAACCGGGCCTCCACCCATGAGATCGAACACCTCGAGCGCGACCTCGGTGAGCATCAGGTCGGTGCCCTTCACTATGCCATCTACATATTCGCGCAGCTCCGGGTAGGTGGGAGGCACATGTTCTCGGGGCAGTCGGATGAGCTCTGCGGAGATCAGGTTCTGCTGGTGGTACTCCTCCCGTCGGGCCCGGCTGAGCGGCCGCACGGTCCGCTCGTAGAACATCAAAGTGCTCTCCTCGAGTGTGGCGTGGACCCAAAGCAGCAAGTCGAGGTCGAGCGCGTCGTAGCGCATTCCCGTCACCGGGTCGATGCCGTTGATGGTTTCGTGCAGCTTATTTATTCGGTCGGCGGTTGCCTCGGCTTCCCGTTTGGATCCAAAAGCGAGAATCAGTTGCAACTGGACAGTGCGGATGAGTCGCTTCCACGGATCACGGGCATAGAAGCTGGTTTGGCGGGCTCCGGCCGATACCAGCGGGTGGGCGGCTTGCATGAGCAGCGCCCGTGCCCCACCAAACAGGGAGAACATCTGCTTGTTGACATCCCAGAAGACAGTATCTCGTCCGAAGTAGCCCTCGTCGCTCACACCCAGACGATATCGGCTTCGAATCCAAGAGACGGCCGATCTGCCAGGGTCCGGGGGTGCCAGTCAATTCGCTCGATTCTCCCGCGTGGTTGGCTACTCATAGGAAATCGCGTTCAGGACGTTGAGCTTGGCGGCTTTCCGAGCTGGGAAGCCCGCCGCCAGAACGCCGGCCACTCCGGCGAACACGAACACGACGATGAGTGTGCTTACCGGGAGCGCGAAGTCGGTGATTCCGAGGTCGCCGGTCGCTTGGACCACCAGCCATCCAAAAACAACTCCGATGCTGATGCCGAGGACGGCACCAAAGATCGACACGATGAGTGCCTCAAGGCGGATCATGATTCGCACCTGACGGCGGGTCATGCCCACGGCACGCAAGAGGCCGATTTCGCGGGTGCGCTCGAACACCGACAAGGCCAACGTGTTGGTGATGCCCAGCAAGGCGATGAGGAGTGCCAGCGCCAGCATGGCTGTCACGATTGCGAGCAACTGATCGATGTTGGATTCGGTCTCAGCACGAAACTCGGCCTGGTTCAGTATCTGTACGTTTGGGTATCTGACCTCGACTGCTTCGAGCGCCGACCGAGCCTCAGCGGTCGCTACTCCCGGTGCCACATTCGCCATAGAGAACACTTCAAGATCGGCCGTGAAGTGCCGGTCGAATTCGATCGTGGAGAACACGTACGACCCGACGAAGGTCTCCTCAGCTTCATAGATGCCTGTCACCTCGATGTTCTGGAACCCGGTTTTGGCGAATTCCAGTTCGAGAGTCTGTCCGAGCACGAATCCCTTGTCGTCGGCCTCGTCGACGTGGATGGCGAGGCCACCTGCTGCCAACGACTGGGCGTCACCGGAGACGAAATCGAAATTGGTGGTTTGAATGGCTTTCTCGATCTCGACACCGGTCGCGAACTTGTTGGATCCATCCAGCCGGAACTCAGCTTGTCTGACCCCGGAGGCCACAGCGATCTCGGGCAAGGCTTCGATGTCGCGGGTGACTTGCGGGCTGAAAGGCTGAAACCCGCCGTCGGCGGGAGACACTACGAAATCCGCTGAGAAGGCCTTGTCGATGGTGTTACCAACCGACACCTTTGTGGACTCACCAAGGATGAGGAACAGGGTGACGAGCGCCAGTCCGATCATTAAAGCCCCAGAAGTAGCGGCGGTGCGAACAGGTCGACGGGCGGCATTCTCCCGCCCGAGCTTGCCGGTCACGCCGAACAATCGTCGGGCGGGGAAGCCGATGATGCGGGCCATTCGCTCGGCAATGAATGGGCTCAGCACCGCAACGCCCAGGAACAGGATCAGCGCCCCGAGCCCGATGAAGGCCAGCTCGTTCCAGATGTTGCTAAACAGCCCGGCCAGTATCAAAACGAGGCCGAGTGCGGTGACGATGCTGCCTCCGATCAAGCGCCGGGCGGTAAGGGTGTCGGTCTGTTCCACGTCTCGCATCGCAGCAACGGGCGGCACCCTCGACGCCGACCAGGCCGGGAACAAGGCCGACAATGTAGTGACGATTACGCCCACGGCCATGCCGACGATGACAGTTCTCGGTTTGAAGACGAGGCCGCTGGTGGGCAGGTCGATCCCGAATGCAGAGAGGAGGCCTTGGAGGCCGAGCGCAACCAGGCCACCCGCAATGATGCCGACGGCGGAGGCCAGGACGGCAACCACCAGGGTCTCGATCAAGATCATCCACGTGACCTGAGCTCCGGTGGCACCAACTGCTCGCAAAAGGGCCAGCTCACGTGTCCGCTGGGCAACAATGATCGAGAACGTATTGGCGATGATGAAGGCGCCCACGAATACGGCTACTCCGGCGAAAACCAGCAGGATGATGTTGAAGACGTCGAGGAACCCTTCGTTTACGTCTTCGTTCTGTTCGGCTATGAGGTCGGCTTGGCCGATCGCTTCGAAGCCAGCCGGGAGAGCGGCTTCGATTGCCGCAATGAGGTCTGCCTGGCTCACACCGGAGGCAGCGGCCGCTTCGATGCTGTCGAACTCACCTTCGGCGTCGAGCACCTGCTGGGCAGTTGTGGTCTCGAAGGCAGCCACGGTCGCCCCGAGCAAACTGTCGACCTCGTCGAAGCCAAAGATGCCCACAACGGCGAAATCCTGCCGGGGGCCGGTGAAGAGGATGGGCACGGTGTCCCCGATGGCGAACTCATTGTTTTCCGCGGTACTCGCATCGATCGCCACTTCGCCGGGGCCGGTGGGTCCACGGCCGACCCGTATAGTCGAGATATTGAGCTCGGTTTCGGTCCAGTTGACTCCGATCGACGGTGCACCACCGGTGGTGACTGCATCACCGTCCTTGTCGATGAACTGGGCGTAGCCGAACAATGACCCCTGGGCCACACCGACCTCCGTAACGGCTTCAATGGTGCCGAGCAGCGACTCTGGAACGCGGTCGCGCCCACCGCCCGCCTGCTGGTTAGAAGTGAAGGAGGCCTCGGCTCGGACCGTCACATCGATCCCCTCGTTGAGGGTTCCAAATAGGTCATCGAAGGCGCCCCGCATGGTGTCGGTGAGCACAAAGGTGCCGGACACGAAGGCAACACCGACAACTATGGCCAACGCCGTGAGAAACAGACGAAGCTTGTGCCCGGAAAGGCCCTTGAGCGCGGTCTTGAGCAAGCTACGCCTCCAGTGTCTTGAGCCGATCGAGCACCTTGTTGGCGGTTGGGTCGTCCATGTCGTCCACAATGCGACCGTCCGCCAAGAAGATGACCTTGTCGGCATAGGCGGCGTCGAGTGGGTTGTGGGTGACCATCACGATGGTTTGATCCAGGTTGTCGACAGCCTCGCGCATGAACCCGAGAAGTTCGGCCCCCGTCTGAGAGTCGAGGTTGCCGGATGGCTCATCTGCGAACACGATTTCGGGCTTTGAGACGAGGGCGCGAGCGGCCGCCACCCGCTGCTGCTGCCCACCGGAGAGCTCGTTTGGACGATGCTTGAGCCGGTCACCCAGGCCGACTGCCGATACCACCTGGTCGTACCAGGCCTGGTCGGGCTTGTCGCCTGCGATGCTCAACGGCAGAACGATGTTCTCTTCGGCGTTAAGGGTCGGAATGAGGTTGAACGCCTGGAATATGAAGCCGACCTTATCCCGGCGGAGCAACGTGAGAGCTTTGTCATTGAGGGATCCGAGTTCGGTGTCGCCGATGTAGGCGGAACCACTCGTGAGGTTGTCCAGACCGGCGATGCAATGCAGCAACGTTGACTTGCCGGAACCCGATGGTCCCATGATGGCGGTGAACTGGCCTCGATCGAACCCAACGCTGATACCGGCGAGCGCACGGACCGAGGCATCGCCCTCGCCGTAGATCTTGACTGCATCCTCAACCCGCGCCGCCACGCGGGTCTTCTCGGCGCTAGTCGGTGCTGTCATAGACACGGCCTCCAGAGTGGCTTGTTACCCCATCTTGGCGGCCAAAGCTACTGCGGCAGCTGCCGAATCACACACTGCTTCCAGGCGTGGTGTCTCAAGAAAAGGGACTCAGAGGCCGATGCTTGGCGGGTGGCAGACCGTTTCGACTTTGATCATCCTGCGCCCAGCATCGAAGGCATTCGAGCGCGTCTGGCCGCGACTCCAGAATTCGAAGAGCGCGGAGTTCGCCGGCCCTCGGCCATCTCGGTTCTCCTCAACCTTCTCGAGCAACGAGACCGTCGCGCAGCCGAGCACGCCTTCCGAGTGGCCGAACTGTCGTCGATGCTCGGAATCCGATTGAAGCTCGCTCCCGTTCAGGTCGCACGTCTCCGGCTTGCCGCCCTCCTGCACGATGTCGGGAAGCTCAGCGTCCCCGACGAAGTGCTCCACAAGCCGGGCCCTCTCACCGATGAGGAGTGGCAACGAGTACGCAATCATCCCGAATACGCCTTTCAGATGATCGCCTCGTCCGTTCACCCCGAGGTGGCCGAGACGGTGCTCAAGCACTGTGAGCGAATTGACGGCAAGGGCTATCCGAACCAACACAGCGGTCAAGAGATTCCTATCCAATCTCGAATCCTGCTGGTGGCCGATGCCTACGATGCCATGCTGAGCCCGCGGCCATACCGTCTTCCGATGGCGGTTGACAAAGCATTGGCCAACATTGAAGAAGGCGCCGGCAGTCAGTTCGATCCCGAAGTAACCGCCGCGCTCAAGGCCGCAATAGGCGAGCACGGCTGGGACGCCGCTTAAGCGCGATACGCAATACGCGATACGCCAGAACACCGTTCGTTCACGGACAAGTCTTGCTGCTCGCCGCTCTGTTGTCTCCCGCGTATTGCCTATTGCGTATTGCGTATTGCGTATTGCGTATTGCGTACTGCGCTTCCTGCGTATTGCGCTTCCTGCGTACTGCGCCTGGGCTACTACCTTTCTCGTATGTCGGATGCGTCCGCAGAACGAAAGGCTGCCAAGGCGCCCGGAAAGGTTCTGTACCTTTCTCTCGGGCTTGGATTGTTGTGGATTTTCCTCGCTTTTAATAGCCCTAACACAACCTTTCACCTCGGGCCACCGTTGGTGGCGGCTGCGGTGGCGGTGAGCTATCGGAGCGCGGGGTCGGGGCCACTCTCCAACCCGGTGGCGGCCGGTGCGGCCGTTTCCGGGTTCACCAACGCCCTCATCGCTACGGGAATCCTCGCCTTCAACGATCGGCTCGAGGGTGGGTCATTGCTGCCGTTCGGCGATGCCATCGTCGAGTCGCTCATATTCGCCGTCGCAGGTGCCGCGGTCGGATTCGTCATTGGCATCTGGGGCCGCGGGTCGGGCGAGTAGCTGTGTGCGGCCGGTTTGTTCAGAGTGCTTCGGTCGACGACTACGCCCGGTACTTCGGCGCCGACACGATTAAGACAGAGCATCTTGAAGCCAACTACAACGTTGCCCCGACCGACCGGGTCTACGCAGTGGCCGAGCACGACCGCGAGCGTATTGTTGGCAGCTTTGGCTGGGGTCTCGTTCCGCACTGGTCGAAAGACCGTCGCCAGGCCGCCCGTTTCATAAACGCCCGGGCCGAGACGCTCGTCGACAAGCCGGCTTTCCGTGATGCATTCAGAACCCGCCGATGCCTGATCCCCGCTGATGGCTTCTACGAATGGACCCGGCAGGGGGACCTGAAGATCCCGCACCTCATTTTTGTCGGCACCCATGCTCCGATGGCGCTTGCGGGCGTGTGGGCATCGTGGAAGGACCCGGCCACCGAGGAGTGGCTACGCACCTGTTCGATCATTACCACTCAGCCAAACGAATTCATGCGGGCGATCCACGATCGGATGCCGGCCATCCTGCCCGAGACCGTTTGGGATGCCTGGCTTGACAGAGACAACGCCGACGTTGAGCAACTCCGGTCGTTCCTGAGCCCACCTCCGGACACTTTGCTCGAGACCTACGAGGTGTCGACCGAGGTCAACAGCGTCCGTAATAACGGACCGCAGCTGGTGCTTCCCGCTTGAATAAGTGAGGCCGCCGGGCTCACTCCGAGGGGGGAAGAAGATCCGACGGCCTCACACCGCCGCGGGTGGGCGGCGGTTTCGCTGCAGTGGTTACTGCGCTCAATCAGCCAACCACCGGTCAGGCTCCTTCGTCGCAGAACCGATGATGATTCCCGTCAGTCGCGGAGTGACTAGTTACCCTGAGGGACGACGCAGCAGACCTGAGCGCCGGCCCATTCCTAGATTGACGACCCAATGCTCCTCGCTCTCACGCTCACGATCGGCGGACTCGTTGTGCTGCCCGTGGTCGCCGATCGGTTCGTGGTTGCTGCAGGTCGGATCAGTCGCTCGCTCGGGTTGTCGCAGATCCTCGTCGGTGCGCTGCTCGTAGGCTTCGGCACGTCGTTGCCGGAGATCGTTGTCTCAGGGTGGGCGGCGATCAAGGGCAACGCCAATTTTGCGGTGGCGAACGTCGTTGGCTCTAACGTGGCGAACCTGGCGCTGGTATTGGGAGTGGCCGCTCTGCTGCGGCCGATCGTGGCCAGCCGAAGTCTGATACGCCGGGAAGGATCGCTCGTCCTGCTCGTCACGGTGGTCTACGGGGTGTTTCACCTCGATACCGATATCGCCCGTTGGGAAGGAGGGGTGTTGCTCGCCCTGTTGATCGTGGCGGTGGCTCTACTCATCCGGTGGTCGCGCACCGATGTGCTCGAAGTGGCCGAGGATCTCCAGCACGACATTACCGTCCAGCGCGACTTGCTCGTTGGGTCGGTGATGATGATTCTGACGGTGGCCGCGGCCACGCTGCTCGTTGAGGGAGCCGAACGATTGGCGGACGAGCTCGGCATCCAATCGGCCGTCATAGCGGCCACGCTGGTGGCGGTCGGCACGAGCCTTCCCGAGCTCGCCACGGCTGTGGCGGCGGTGCGGCGTCATCAGAGCGATCTCGCGCTTGGCAACGTCCTCGGTTCCAACCTGTTCAATGCGCTCGCCGTCGGCGGAATGGCGGCGGTAATCGCGCCGGGGGATATTGACAATGGCTTTGTACCCCTCTTGTGGTTCTTGCTCGGCATCACGCTTGCTGCCGGGGCGCTCGTGGCCACCGGCTATCGGCTGTTGCGCTGGGAGGGTGCGATCCTGCTCATAGCCTTTGTGACCTTCATTTGGCTGTCAGGCGCCAACCTTGCCTGAACTACGCTGCCCGCAATGACAGACCGCGATAGCGCCCTTCGGGCCGACATCCGCAGACTTGGGACAAACCTCGGAGAGACCCTCGTACGGCAGGTTGGTCCAGATCTTCTTGCGCTCGTTGAAGACGTTCGCGCAGCCACGAAGCAGCTCCGGAGTGAGGAGGGGACCGATGCCTCCGAGCTAGAGGCCACGCTCGCCGGGCTCGATATGGATACGACGATCAATCTGGTGCGCGCCTTCAGTTCGTACTTTTTTCTGGCGAATGTGGCCGAACAAACCCACCGGGTAAGTGACCCGGCGTCGGGCGCTGAGCCGGTGCAGGAGCCCCTCACCGCAGTTGTCGACCGGATTCTGGAGGCCGATGTTGACCAAGAGCTGCTCGGCGATGTCTTGGCACGCCTTGAATTGCGCCCGGTGTTCACGGCCCATCCCACCGAAGCGGCCCGACGGTCGCTTCTCACGAAGGGAGCCGACATCGCCCAGCTGCTGGCGGAGCGCGGTGATCCGCGGGTGTCTCCGTCCAACCAGCGTCGGATCGATCGGCGAACCAGCGAGCTGATCGACCTGATGTGGCAAACCGACGAGCTCCGTCATGACCGGCCGACGCCGATCGACGAGGCCAGGTCGGCTGTGTACTACCTCGATCAAGTATTCGAAGAGACCGCCGGGCCGCTATCGGACTCCGTCGGCGAGCAATTCACCCGCTTGGGGGTGACCCTGGGCCCCGACGAGTTCCCGATTCGCTTCGGGACGTGGGTTGGTGGAGACCGGGATGGCAACCCAAATGTAACCCGGGAGGTCACGGCCGAAGTGCTCAAGATCCAGCATGAGCACGGGCTTCGCAACCTCATCAAGGCCGTCGAGGAATTAGCCGCAGAGTTGAGCGTCTCGGGACGGCTGGTGGAGCCGAATGCCCAGCTCGCAGCCTCACTCGAATCTGACCGGACCATGCTGCCCGACGTGTTTGAGCGTTTCGGTGAGCTCAATGCTCGCGAGTCGTACCGCCTCAAGCTGGCGTATGTGCATCAGCGCCTCCACAACACGAGACGCCGGTTGGAGCTGGGCACCGGCCATGTGACGGGTCTGGATTATCTCAGCGCCGATGAGATGCTCGATGACCTCCGCCTCATGCACCGCTCCTTGTTGGAGCAGCGAGGTCGGCTGATTGCCGGGGGTTCACTCACCCGTCTGATGCGGCGCTTGAGCGCGTTTGGTTTCCATCTCGCGGTGATGGACATTCGGGAGGACGCCGGACGGGTTCACGACGTCGTGGCCACGCTCTATGAGCAGCTCGATGGGTCGGGCGAGACCTATCGAAGCATGGGACGAGAGGCCAGGGCCAAGCTGTTGGCAGATGAGCTCGATAGCCGACGACCGCTGTCGTCGCCAACCACGACGTTCACAGGAGACGTCGCAGCCACAATGGGTGCGTTCCACGCCATCCGTGATGCTCTCGACCGGTATGGCCCCGGCGTCATCGAGAGCTTCATTCTGTCGATGACGGTGTCCGCCGACGATGTGTTGGCTGCCGCCATCGTGGCTCGGGAGGCGGGTCTCATAAACGTCCATTCGGGTGTTGGGCGAATCGGCTTTGTGCCGCTTTTTGAAACAATCGGCGAGATCAGGGGAGGAGCAGACAGCCTCGACCAGCTACTCGAGGTGCCCGCCTACCGGCGCATTGTTGCCATGCGAGGCGATATCCAAGAGGTCATGCTCGGTTATTCGGATTCGAACAAGCACGGCGGCATAACGACTTCACAATGGGAGTTGTATCAGGCCACCCGCCGGATCCGTGACGTTGCCTCGAGACACGGCGTCCGCCTCCGATTTTTTCACGGCCGGGGTGGCACGGTTGGTCGAGGGGGCGGCCCCACCGGAGACGCGATAATGGCCCAGGCGTTCGGGACCGTCGACGCCACCCTCAAACTCACCGAGCAGGGTGAGGTGATTGCCGACAAATACGGCCTCCCTGAGCTCGCCTACCGGAACCTCGAAGTTGGATTGGCCGCGGTCTTGGAAGCATCCCTGTTGCATCGGCAGTCGCGGGTCGACGACGAGACACTCGAGCGCTGGTTCGGGACCATGGAAGAGATCTCCGACGCTGCGTTTACCGCCTATCGGGCGCTCATCGACGATCCAGACCTCGTTCCCTATTTCCTCAGCTCGACTCCTGTGGAGGAACTTGACGCCATGAACATCGGCTCGCGCCCGGCCCGCCGACCCGGTACCGCCGAAGGTCTTGACGGGTTGCGGGCTATTCCGTGGGTGTTTGGTTGGACGCAGAGCCGTCAGGTAGTTCCAGGCTGGTTTGGAGTTGGAACGGGGCTGGCGGCCGTCCGCCAAAACGGACTCGGTGATCTCATTGCGGAAATGTATGAGCGATGGTCCTTTTTCCGAGCCTTCATATCCAATGTGGAAATGACGCTCACCAAGACCGACATGCCGGTCGCTTCACGGTATGTCGACCGGCTGGTCGATCCGGCTCATCGACACGTCTTCGAAGACATCCGATCAGAGTTTCAGAGGACGGTTGACCAGGTGCTGCAGGTGACAGGTGGGAAAGCTCTGCTCGATCGCAATCCAACCCTGGCTCGGACACTGGCGGTGCGCGACGTCTACATCGACCCGATCAGCCTGGTGCAGGTCGAGCTGTTGGCCAAAGCGCGAGCAGGCGGGTCCGACGACAAGCTGCGCCGAGCACTCCTTTCGACGGTCAACGGCATCGCAGCCGGGCTGCGAAATACTGGATAGGCGCAGGACGCAGGAGGCAATACGCCAAGAGCGCAATACGCCAAAAGCGCAGAACGCAGTAGGCGGGTTCTATCGAAGGCGTTGGTCTGATATGACCCATAGATGCGCGACTACAAGAAGTACCGGGTCTGGCAGTTGG
>JAUXJL010000293.1 GCA_030624805.1 Acidimicrobiia bacterium | reverse complement strand
GCCTTGGGGGATACGGTGCTCGTGATCTTCTTCCTTCAACTCATTGAGGGGAATGGCCGGGAACGCTTCGCGGTCCTATGGAGTTGCGAAGCAACTCCTAAGCCGGGAAAAGCCCGGCCGGGGACAGCTAAGCCGGGCTACCGCCCGGCCGGCGGCACTGCTCAGAGTCTCCCAGGCCGGGTCCGGGGCGCGAATCCTGCGCCGGACGACCGCCCGCTCATTTCGTCTATCGGCACCTTCACGACCACCTCGGAGGGGGCGAGGGGCGTGGGGCGGGAGAAGGCGAGAGCAGACCCGAACACGTTGCGGTACTTCACCAGCAAGAGCCCGATGGCGTTGGCTTCCTCGCCCTGGTCCTCGACCATTTCGGCCGTTCCCCACACCAGGACGCTCTCCCAATCACCCTGGTCGTTCGAGTAACGGCTGACTTCGATGCAACAACGCCCGCCCTCCAGTAGTGCCGCCAGCCGGCGGCCCGGCCCGGTCCGGAGGTATATCGCATCGTTCAGCTGTACAAAGGAGGTTGGCGTGACGTATGGCTCACCCCCTGTCACGACCGCGAGGTGAGCGACCGGTTCCTCGGCGAGAAGACGGTGGCACTGGGCCTGAGTGATCGGTTCCACAATCCAAGAGTGCTAGGTGAACTGGTTTCGAGCCTAGGGCATACGGTGCCTGGATAGCTGCAAACGGACAGCGTCCGAGCGACGAAGGGCTATCAGTCTGCTAGTTGTCGGCTGGCATTGGTACGCTCACGTCATGGATGCCGTGCGTCGACTATCTGATCCCCATCTTCGGAGGCCTGTCGCCCTCATCGCATTCGAGGGCTGGAGCGACGCCAGCGATGCCGCGTCTGGCACAGTGGCCTATCTCATCGGGCAGTTCGATGTGGAGCCGTTCCTCATCATCGACCCCGAACACTTCATCGACTTTCACGAGACACGACCCATCGTGACCGTTGAAAAGGGAGTGGCGGCGGCGTTGGCGTGGCCGGCTACGAGGATGTACGGCGTGCACCTCGACGAGGGGGAACACGATCTTGTGTTGGTCTTGGGGGATGAGCCGCAGCTGCGCTGGCAAACATACGGTGGTCTGCTACTCAATGAATTCCAACGCATCGGCGTTGAGCAGGTGGTGCTGCTCGGCGCCTTTCTCGGCCAGGTTCCACACACCGGCCCGGTGCCCGTGCTGGGCACGGCTGCGTCCCCCGGTGAGCTTTCTGAGTTGGGCCTGACCGGAACTGACTACGAGGGCCCGACCGGGATTGTGAGCGTGCTGTCGCACCTCTTTCGATCAGAGGGGGTGTCGGCGCTCAACCTGTGGGCGGCCGCCTCGCACTACCTCGGCACTAACCCGAACCCGAAGGCGATGCTGGCGTTGTTGGAGCGGGCCGCCCGAATTCTCGAAATCACCGTCGACGCCACCGAGCTGGCCGAGGTTGCCGGCGAATTCGAATCGCGGGTGGATGCGGCTATGTCGGCCTCGGACGAGTTTTCCAGCTATGTGCGGCGTCTCGAGTCGCTTCAGGACGGTTCGCCGGATTTTGGCCCCACTGATGCAGCCGACCTCATTTCCGAGGTCGAGGACTTCCTCAAGGAGAACTGAGGAGAGGCTACCGGCCGAAGCCCTTCAGGCGGAGGCTGTTCATCACAACGTTGACAGCTCTGCTCCTCAATAGCAGCAACGATGTCCGCGACGTCAACGTGGGCGGTCTCAACCGTCACGGTGGCTGTCTAGCCGGGGTAGTCGACGGTTAATTTGGTTGCGCCTGAAAGCCGGCGGTTGCGCTTTCGACCGGGGCCTTTTGGTGGTGACACGAGAACGCAGGAACTGAGATGTTCGACTTTGTATGTGACCAACATATCCTCCAAGCGGACGTCCAGGCTTCCGTAGACTCGACTCCGATGGATATTCGGCCAAGCATTCTCGAGACAATTGGCAACACTCCGCTCGTTCGTCTCAGCCGATTGCACCCTCCCGGCAACCTTGTCGCCAAGGTGGAATACGTCAACCCGGGCGGGTCGATCAAGGACCGCATCGGGTTCACGATGATCGAGGCGGCTGAGCGAGAGGGAAAGCTGGTACCGGGAGGCACAATCGTCGAGCCAACCAGCGGCAACACCGGGGTTGGCTTGGCCATGGCGGCTGCCATCAAAGGATACCGGCTCGTGTGCGTGATACCAGACAAGATGTCCAAGGAGAAGATTGATGGGCTCAGGGCTTACGGTGCCGAGGTGCACGTCACTCCCACAGATGTACCACCGGAGGACCCCAACTCCTATTACGCGGTAGCTGCTCGTCTCATAGAGGAAATACCGGGGGCTTTTAGCCCAAATCAGTACACCAATCCCGCCAACCCCGAATCTCACTACGACACGACCGGGCCCGAAATTTGGGCTCAAACCGACGGGACGGTTGGCGCGCTGGTCGTAGGAGTCGGGACGGGGGGAACTATCACCGGAGCAGCCCGCTACTTGAAGGAGCAGGACCCCGAAGTTCAGGTGATCGGAGTCGACCCCGAGGGATCGATTTATACGGCGACGTCTGAAGACGCGGTCCACACGTATCTCATTGAGGGCGTCGGAGAGGACTTCTGGCCTGAAACCTTCGATCGCGACCTGGTGGATCGATTTGTCCGGGTTTCGGACAAGGAGGCGTACGGGATGGCCCGGCGCCTGGCCACCACCGAGGGCCTCCTAGTCGGTTCCTCGGGCGGACTTTCCGTCGAGGGCGGGTTGCGAGTGGCGGCCGAGGATCCGGAGGTCCTCGTGGTGGCGATCATCCCCGACTCAGGCCGCAACTCTGTTTCCAAGCTGTTCAACGACGAGTGGATGGTCGAGCACGGCCTGATGGAGGCGGAGTGATCTCTCATCGGGCCAAGCCCGGTGCCGATGTTCCCGAAAAGGTCGGTGCCTGCATCGGGTTGTTCCTGCCGGCCGGGAGCCTCATCGGCGACCTCATCGGAGACCTGGACCAGGCCCTTTCGGGATAGGGCTGCTCTTG
>JAUXJL010000139.1 GCA_030624805.1 Acidimicrobiia bacterium | reverse complement strand
TAGAGCCACAAACGTCAGGTAGCGACCGTAGGTGGCCGGGAAGGTGACTTCGTGCTCCAGCGAATCGTCCGGAAATGTGCCGGTAGCTACGGGCGTCAACGTTGTCCAGTCGGCAGGGGTTTCGCTGACGTAGAACGCCCAATCCCCGACCCGGCCGTTTGGCACGCCCGTGCCATCTGGTCGGCCCTGGTAACGGAATCCCTCAACTTCGGAGTTGCGGAGGAGGTCGATGCTCATCCAGTGGGGGTGGGGGCTCTGGCTGAAGGTGGTGTGCCAGAAAGTGTCGCTGTCGCCATCAATGGCGGATTGAACAGAATAGATCTGTTGGTTCTCGGTCGAGTCGCCAGACACGACCCAGAATTGCCGGTCCAGATCGGGAGCGGCCGAGGAGGCCTGGGCCTGGTCGACCACGGCAACGACCACCATGATGAGTGTGATGACCGCGCCGATTCGTCGTGCGAAGGCCACCTTGGTACGGCCTTTTCCCATGTTTACCCCGGAGTTGGTTTCGTTCCTGGGAATCAACGTACTCCCGTTCCGACTAAATGTCACGCAGAGTGGTCATAACCCAATCGTGGTTGGCGTGGAGTTTGCGAAGCAATCTCCGAAGCCGGGCGGAGCCCGGCCGGAGCCCGGCCGGAGCCCCGGCCGACTTACATCGTGAGCGCCATCACGGCTTTTTGGACGTGGAGGCGGTTCTCGGCCTGGTCGAAGACGGCGCTCCAGCGGCCGTCGATCACACCGTCGGTCACTTCGATGTTGCGATCGGCCGGCAACGGGTGCATATAGATGGCATCCTCATCGGCCATCTCCATCCGCCGTTCGTCGGTGATCCAATCCGTGTACTTCTGCGAGATCACCGCCGATTCCTCGAGGTCGTCGGTTGTCAGCATCGATCCCCAGCTCTTGGCGTACACCACATCGGCCCCGGCCATACCCTGGTCGAAGTCCTCGACGATCTCGAAGCTGCCGTGGTACTTTTTGGCGTTCTCTTCAGCCTGGGCCACGACTTCGGGCATGAGCTTGAACTCGGGCGGCCGGGTCAGTCGCACATTGGCACCGTAACGGGTCAACAAAAGGATGAGGCTTTGCGGCACGCTGAGCGGCTTCTGGTAACTGGCTGCGTAGGCGTAGCTGACGTTGACGGTTAGGCCCTTGGCATCACCTTTGTGCTCGATGATGGTCTGGAGGTCGGCCAATGCCTGGAACGGGTGATACCAGTCGTCTTGCATGTTGAGTACCGGCGTGCGGCTGGCTTCGGCCACCGCCCGGATGTAGTCAGTGCCGATGCCCCAATCGACCTGGCGGATGGCGATGCCATCGTTGTAGCGGCCGAGAATGTCTCCGATCTCCTTCCAGGTGTCCCCGTGGCCGATCTGGGTGCTCGTGCTATCGAGAAACATGGCGTGCCCACCCAGCTGAGCCATCCCGGCTTCGAAGCTGGCCCGGGTGCGGGTACTGGAGAAGAAAAACAGCATGGCGAGAACCTTGTTGTCGAGGTAATCGTGTTGCACCCCGAGGGCCCGTTTGCGTTTGAGATCGAAGGCTATGTCCATGACCGTGTCCAATTCGTGTTTGGTCCACTCCTGGGTGGTGATCATGTCCTTGCCCCGCAGGTATGTCTGCATTGGTTCTCCTTGGTTGGTGTCTTAGTGTCTCGCCACTCACCGCCTGGCGCGTTCAGTACGGCCAGGACCGCCGGTGTCTGCGTCCTCGTCCTTGATGCACGTCGGGTGCACCATCGTCCTGCGTCCTTGCCGCCGACGCCCCTGATCCGCCCTGAACATCACCAGCGGCACGTGACGAACCACTAGGCCCCGGCCTTGCGCCGTATGAGGCGAAAGCGCAGCAGGTCATCTCGAAAAAACGATGTGGTTAGCACAACGGGATTGTTGTCCTGATCGAATCCGGTTTCCTCGAACGATACGGCGGGCGTGCCTGCCTCAACGCCGAGCTGCTTGGCCTGGTGATGAGTCAGGCTGGTCGGCACGATCTCGGATAGGAAATACGAAAGGTATCGGTCGGCCTGGGCTTCGAGCAGCTCGAACAGCGGCTCGGCACCCTCGATGGAGCCCTCGTCGCCGAGGAGACTGGCAGGAATCCTGTTGACCGTCAGGATAACCGGCTTCTTGTCCTCCAGAAACAGCTTCTCGACCACCACCAGCTCGCCGTCAACCTCGATGCCGAGCTCTTTGGCCTCGTGCTCGGCCGCCGGACGGCGGTCGACTCGAAGCACCTTGACGGACGGCGTATAGCCGTGATCTTCGAGTACGTCCTCGTAGGACCAGATCTCCTCCAGCCGTGATTTGATCTGCAATCCGGGCTCGTTCACGAAGGTTCCAGCACCCTGCTTGCGGTAAATGGCCCCCTCCTGTTCGAGGCGGGAGAGGGCGTCCCGGATGGTGGTGCGGCTGACGCCGAGCTCACCGGCCAGTTCGTTCTCCGAGGGAATTCGACCCTTTTCGAAGTCGCCGTCCACGATCCGCTCCTTGAGGTGGGCCTTCACCCGATCGGTGAGGGAGGGGCTGCGGTCGATCATTCAGGGTCCATTTGTGTGGTCAATAGGTCATGTTGTATGATTGTATGACAAATAGTATCGACGTCGGACCGCATTGTCCAACTCCACTTCTTTCCCTCCCTCGAGGGAGGCGAAGCCCGGGCGGGGTGGGGGAGGCGGTAGCCAACAATTCAGCCGGCTCATAAGGAGAGATCATGCGTAGTTTTGCGGGTCGCGACATCCTGTCGCTCAAGGAATTCGAACGTCATGAGTTCGAGCACGTTTTTGGGATCGCCGACCGCCTAGAGCCGATCGCCAGGGAACGCCGCAACACCGACCTGCTGGCCCACAAGATCCTCGTTACCGCCTTCTATCAGCCCTCCACCCGCACTCGGCTCGCTCACGAGGCCGCGATGATCCGCCTCGGGGGACATGTGACCGGCTTTTCGGACGCCAAGATGACCAGGGCAGGCGACTTCTATCAGGAGTCGATCAAGGACACCGTCCATATGCTCGAGTACTACGGCGACGTCCTCGTGATGCGCCACTTCGAGCAGGGGGCGCCCCACGAAGCGGCCAGGTGGGCCTCCATTCCCATCATCAACGCCGGAGATGGCTGGGGCGAGCACCCGACCCAAGTACTCACCGACCTCTACACCGTCCAGTCCGAGATGGGCAGCGTCGACGGGAAAACCTTCGTCTGCATCGGTGATCATCGGATGCGCACCATGCACTCCATCGGATACGCGCTGTCCCAGTTCGATGCAGAGATGGTCATTCTTGCCCCCGAGGACATGTCGCCGACCAAAGACTTCCTGGCCGAGCTCGACGAAAAAGGCACAAACTGGCGCATCGTCGACCACATCGACGACGTCATCGCCGACGCCGACGTTCTCTACATGGAGCCGGTCGTCCAGCCTGATTACACCGCCAGCCGCCAGGAGAAGGAGGACGAATACAGCCTCACCCCCGACAACTACCAGATCACGCGTGAAGTGATGAAGAAAGCGAAGTCGGACTCGATCATCTTGCATTCGCTCCCCAGGATGGACGAGCTGCTTCCCGAGGTAGACAACACCCGCCACGCTCGCTACTGGCAGGAGGCCGCCAACGGTGTTGTGATGCGCATGGCGCTGCTCGCCCTCGTGCTGGGGGCGGTGGAATAGCCGATGCCGAAGGCAGTCGTCGCGATCGGCGGTAACTCGCTGATCAAAGACAAGGAGCATCAGACCGTCGAAGACCAGTACGAGGCGGCGGGTGAAACCGACCAGCACATCGCCGACCTCATAGCCGCGGGTTGGGACGTGGCTATCTCCCATGGGAACGGGCCCCAGGTGGGTTTCATCATGCGACGCTCGGAGCTGTCTCGCTCTGAATTACACGAGGTGCCGATGGACGTTGCCGGGGCCGACACGCAAGGAGCGATTGGATACGCCCTTCAGCAGAACCTGGTCAACGTCTTCCGGGCGATGGGCATCGACAAGGCGGTCGCCACGATCGTCACGCAGGTCGAGGTGTCGGCCGACGACCCGGCCATGGTCAACCCTTCAAAGCCGATCGGAACATTTCTGGAAGAGGCCGAGGCCAGGAAGCGTCAGGAGGACGAAGGGTGGAGTGTGGTGGAGGACGCCGGTCGCGGATGGCGCCGGGTGGTGGCTTCGCCCCAACCCATCCGGATCGTTGAGATCGACGTCATCAAACAGCTCATGGACGCAGGAGTCGTCGTGATCTGTGTCGGAGGCGGCGGTATTCCTGTCGTGGCCGACGCCGAGGGTGATCTGCGGGGCGTGGCAGCCGTTATCGACAAGGACCTCGCATCGGCCTTGCTGGCGTCCGAGATCGACGCCGATTTGCTGATCATCTCGACTGCAGTGGAGAAGGTTGCTTTGCGGTTCGGAACTCCCGACCAAGAAGACATTGACCGGTTCACCCTGGCCGAGGTCAAGCAATACCTGGACGACGGCGGACACTTCGCTGAGGGCTCAATGGCCCCGAAGATGCGAGCTGTTGTGCAATTTCTCGAACGGGGCGGTAAAGAGGCTCTGATCACCAATCCCGAGAACATAGTGAAGGCGATGGCGGGCGAAACTGGCACTCGGATCGTTCCGTGAGCCAAAGCCTCGATCACGTTACCGGCCTCGTCTGCGTTGTTTGTGGGACGTCCTATCCGGCTGCCGACGCCGGATACGTCTGCCCCGATCACGGCACCGAGGGCATTCTCGATGTCCAATATGACTACGATCTCGTCGCCAGCCGGATCAGCCCACAGTCCTTGGCGGCCAGCCACGACACGACGATGTGGCGCTACCGGCCTCTCTTGCCGGTGGCCCAGGACGCAGCCGTCCCACCTTTGACGGTTGGTTGGACGCCCACCTACGAGACGCCGCGGTTGGCGAGAGATCTCGGCGTCGGCCGGGTATGGGTGAAGGATGAAGGTCGCCAGCCGACCGCATCACTCAAGGACCGGGCTAGTGCAATGGCGCTCGTGAAGGCCGCCGAGGTCGGTGCTGAGGTGGTGACCACCGCCAGCACCGGGAACGCGGCAGCAGCGTTGAGCGGCTTGTCGGCCAGTGTCGGGCAGAAGAATGTCATCTTCGTGCCCGAGTCCGCCCCCGAAGCCAAAGTGACACAATTGCTGGCGTACGGCTCGACGGTTGCGCTCGTGAAGGGCAACTACGACGCGGCCTTCGACCTGTGTATGGAGGCGGCCGAAGAGTTCGGTTGGTACAACCGCAATACCGGGTTCAATCCGTACATGACCGAAGGCAAGAAAACCGCCGGCCTCGAGATTCTCGAACAGCTTGGATGGGAGGCGCCCGACGCAATTTTCGTGAGCGTCGGCGATGGATCCATCATTGGTGGAGTCCACAAAGCAATGAAAGACGCGGTTGCCCTCGAGTGGATCGAGCACTCACCGCGCATCTTCGGCATCCAAGCGGCGGGGAGCGACTACCTCGTGCAAGCTTTTGAGGCCGGCGAAGACGTACTCACCAAGGCTCCGATTTCTGCTGATACTGTGGCCGACTCGATCAGCGCCGACCTCCCGCGCGACCGGATCAAAGCGATGGCGGCGGTAACTGAGACCGACGGCACCTATCTGCGGGTCTCCGATGACGAGATCCTGGCTGCGCTTCCCATCATGGCGAGGGGCTCGGGCGTCTTCGCCGAGCCGGCCGGGGCCGCCGCCTACGCCGGGTTGGTGGCTGCCGCCGATAGTGGGCGGGTGGGCTCCGGCGACCGGGTAGTCGTGCTCAGCACTGGAAACGGGCTCAAGGACATCCCCTCGGCCATCAAGGCGGTAACGGCGGTTGGGACCGAGCCCATGCATATCCTTCCCACCCTCAACTCACTCATAGACGCTCTGAAGTGAGAGGCTGCTGATGCAGCCTCGGCGACGTGGCGCTGGGGCCCGGGTCGCACCGCGACGAGGGCTGTCCGTCGGCGGTCACGAAGAGACGTAGACACGAAAGGAAACCGATGATCGACCTGACCGTCCACGAAGCCCGGCTGGAATCTGTTACCCAG
>JAUXJL010000030.1 GCA_030624805.1 Acidimicrobiia bacterium | reverse complement strand
GTAAAGGGCAACACCTCTGGCGTTGCTTCGCAACTCCAAGAGCACGACCGGCTGATCAATCGAACATCATCGCCGCGCGACCGGCATTAATGCAGGGGCAGTTTTCCCGTTGTCGCCCACAGCCGGCGTCTTTCGGCATCGCCCAGCCGCATCTTTCGGTAGAGATAGACGAGGTATCCGAGCCCCAGCAGCTCTTGTAGCACTACCCAGGGCGACTTGACCAGGTAGGGAACGAGGTCGACGAAGGCTCCCTCCGCAAATGCCGGGAACTCGGTGCCGAGCAAGGGCCACCAGAGAAGCTCGGCCTCGAGCGGCATGTCGAGGAGAAGATGCAGGAACACCCCGATCGGCAGCGCCATCCATTGCTTTCGGGAGGGGCTCCCCCGCCGGGTAACGGTCATGACCGTCGCCAGAACAAGCACTGCAAACAGCAGCGTATGAGCGTAGATGCGCCCGGTTTCGAAGTAGTCGGTAAAGAGAACGGAGCCGATCGGCTTATCGATGAGATCGGGCAACACGCCGCCGAGGAGCAGCACCCGCAGGTCCATGGCCGGATCCCGGAAAATCCAGCGGGCCAAGAACAGGGAGCCGCCCAGATGCCAAAAAAGCACGCGCTACTGGGGAACGAGGATGCGCCGACACTGCAGGCAGCGGGGTGGATCCTCTCTGAGCACTTCGATCCGTTCGGCCGGGCTCAGAGAGAGGTGGCAGCCACCGCACACTCCCTCGACAAGTCGAGCCGCTCCGATGCCTTCCTTGGTCGGTCGCAACTCCTCGTAGAGCTCGAGCAACTCAGCAGGGATGAGCGGCACGAAGTCATTCCGCCGCTCTTGTTGCCCGGCAACTTCGGCGTCGATCTCCCTCCACTGATCGGCGATGGCGGCCTCGAGCTCGGAGGAGCCCGCTTCGGCGATCGCTAGTGCGCTGGTGGTCTCTAGCAGCGCGGCATCTTGAGTGTCACGGACCTCGAGCAGACCAAGTATCTCTTCTTCGGCGGCGTCGATTTGGCGCCCGAGCATCTCAACCTCACGCTGTAGATTCTCCAGGTCCTTGGCCGATAGGCCGCCGGCGAACATACGCATTTCTTCTGTCGCACGCTTCTTGTCGGTGAGATCCAATTCGCCCTCTCCCTTGTTCACCGCCGAGACCGTCTCGCCGAGTTGTGCCTCCTGTTGGGTCGCCGTCTCTCGAAGCGCAGTCAATCGGGTGTTCACGAGCTTGAACTCTTCGAGCTCGGGAAGGGACCGTCGGCGATGGAGCAGCTGGTCGATCTCGGTGTCGACAGATTGCAGATCGAGCACATCGAGTCACGCCTTCTCGGTCACTTCACCCCCTCCCACGGGCTCGGATCTATTCCTGTCAGGTCGATGCTTCGCTCAAACACGTTTGAGATCAAATCAAAGAGCCGGCTCACGCCGGGCCTTTCGGTTCGGGCGTGGCCGGGATCGATGATGCTGAGACCCAGATCGATTGCCCGGCGGGCCTCGTGGTGGCCGACATCGCCGGTCACCAATGCCTTGGCACCAACGTCTATGGCATCTTCGATAAAGGCCGACCCGGAGCCGGGCAGGACGGCCACGAGGGGAAGCTCCGATCCAGCCCACGAGAGCCGAACGTCGCCGCCGAGTGAGGCCGCCACGAGTTGAGCGAACGAGCGTACGGTGGTTCCGCCTGGTGGACGACCGACTCTCCCGACCATTCCGTCGTTCCCCCGGACGTCGTACACGTCGTACGGAGGTTCTTCGTAGGGATGGAGCTCAACGATGGCAGCCACAACGGCAGCTTCAGCCGGCTTGGGAGCGATCAACTCGAGGCGGATTTCCGGCTGATGGTTTAGGGTCCCGGCCTCGCCGGCGGTTGGCCTGGCCCACGAATCGGGCTGGAAGGTCCCGGTGCCGCCGGATCGAAACGAGCACGACGCGTAGTTCCCAACCCGGCCTGCCCCGGCCGACCCCATCGCCTCGGCTACCCGCTCAACATGGCTCTCAGGCACAAATGTGACAATTTTCACTGCCCCGGCGGAGGCGGCAGGACCAAACCCTGCAGTGTCACCCAGCCCGAGCGCCTCCGCGAGCGCGTCGGCGGTACCGCCCTCAGCAACGTCGAAGTTGGTATGCGCCACCGCCAGCCCGACTCCGGCCGTCACGAGCCGATAGGCCCGCCCCACCGGCGATTCGCCGGCCACGAGCCTGGTAGTTGGCGAAAAGAGCAAAGGGTGGTAGCTGACCAGAAGGTCGACCGGCTCAGCCTCAACGGCAGCAACGACCGCTTCGGTCACTTCGTGACACACGGCCACCCGGGCGGCGGACAGCTCTGGATCACCCAGCTGAAGGCCGACCGGGTCCCACCCGGCAGCTTTCGACCACGGCGCTCTCCGGCCGATTTCGCTCAGCACGTCGCTAATGGTTGGCGTCGACATCGTGCGGAATGCTACCGGGCGAGGGGAACAGACCCGCCACAGTGCAGGTTGCCAAAAGCATGAAGGGCCCCAACCCGCTCTCAGTCGGCTACTCAGTGCTCAGTTCGCTGCGGAAGAAGAGGCCAACACCGCGTGGTGCTGCGCCGGAACCTGACCATGGGAGTCTGGCCGCCATCCTCAATGCAGTCCAAAATCGGGGTGTTCCCGTCCTTCCCGACCTGCTGGGGGACCTCACGGACTACATGAGGGCGTTGGAATCCGTCGACCCGGATGACCTCGATGTGTCCAGTGCCCTGGCGTTTTGGCTCAATCTCTACAACGCTGGTGCCCTCCGACTGGCGGGCGAGGCGTTTGCCACCGGCAAGAATTCTGTGCTCCGATTGCCCGGAGGGTTCACGAAGCCTCAGGTGTCGGTCGGCGGGGAACGGCTCAGTTTGCAGCACATCGAACATGGCAAAATCCGTCGGTTTCGCGACCCCCGCATCCACAGTGCGCTTGTGTGCGGCTCGGCCTCGTGCCCGACCCTCCGGTACGAGCCATACCGGGGCGATGCGCTTGACGGGCAGCTCGACGACCAGACGAGGTCGTTTCTGGCGGCCGGTGGGGCCGTGATCGACAACGGCGCTCTGGCGCTTAGCCGGGTGTTCCTCTGGTATGGCAGTGACTTCGTTCGACCGCACCGAATGCCGACGTTTGTTCCTGCACCCCGGCGGAAGGTGGCGCAGGCGTTGTCGCCCTGGCTGCCCGAGGAGCAGCAGCGCTGGTTCGAGGCCGGACGACGCAAGGTGGGCTTCCAAGCCTACGACTGGGGACTCGCCTGCTCCGTAAACCGTCCGGCGTGACTGCCGGCCCACAAGGCCACAATCGCGACGACGGCAGCCGCCATATCAAATGGGATGACGTAGCGAAGTAGGTCCGAGCCCGACACGAGCCAGCCACCGTCGGCCGTGAAACCAACGATGTCGAGGTAGCGCCAGAGCGAATACAGACAGAAGAGGCCCACTAGGAGACCGCCCATCCACGCCACGAGGCGCCGACCGAAGAGTAAGTGGAAGCCGAGGGCTATGGCCCCACCTGCCCAGGCAATGTCGAGGGCTGAGAGCAACTGAAGAAATTGAAGCGACGGCTCGAGCCTGAGGGCAGCGGAGGAGGCGAGAGTGAGGAGCCCGACGGCCCCCGTTTCGAGTGCCAGCAGCGCCGAGGCCGCAGCCAGCCGACGGGTGGCGGGCGACCAACCTGACCCATCAAACCACCCGTCGCCGTCTGCCAGCAGGGGGACCATCCGCATTGTCAGGACCAACCCGAACGCAACCATCACCGCCAGATGCACCATGACAAGCCCGAACGGATTGTCCTGATGGGGAACGACCAATAGCAACACGCTGCCAAGCAGGGCTGGAGCGAGCCAATAGACGGTGAGCTGCAGAGCCTGTTCGAGTGGGTGCACACGTCGAGGGTACTGAGACCCAGGTATGAAGGACGCCGAACCAACAGTGCGAAGCCAATCCCGAGCGTTTATGCTCGCCCCCCGGCCGACACAGGAGAGTCGATGAAGGGCAAACTCGGCTCGAGCGCGCTGTTGTCGCTTGGAATACTGCTCATAATCGGTGGGTTCGTGGTCAAGTTCGCCATCGTGCCGGCCCTCGCCAAATTCCCCGACGATGTCGATACCAATCGCACCTATGCGGGCACCGTCGACATTCTCAATCGGGCCGAGTTGGAGAATCCCACCGGAGCACCCCTCTTCTTCATCGGTCTGCCCGTCGTGTCAGAGCGGGAAGTCCAAACCGTGCAAGTCGACGGAGATAAGGCGTTGGTTCGCGATGCCGCCCAACTGCTGGCGGCCCCCGGCACACCAATCGAAGGGGCCCGGCTAACGGGATACGAAGATTTCTACACCATCGACCGTGTCACCATGGAAGCTATTCCCAACTTCACGGACAACGAGCTCGCGTTCGACCGGGAAGGGCTCGTCATCGGCTTCCCGATTGACACCGAAGCCCGCGACTACCCGGGTTGGAGCGGAGACCCGGCCCAGCCGGTTACCCTCCAATACGAGGGTGAAGAGGAGCGGCAGGGCCGCACCACCCGGGCGTTTTCAGCTTCCTCAGGCCCCCTGCCGATCGTTGATGCCGGCACATTGGCCGAATTTCCGGCCACCTTTCCGCGGGACGCGGTCCCAACCATCGCTCCGCTCCTCAACCTTCCCGAGTCCATCCTCGGTGCCCTCGAGGCCGCACTCCCGTTGCTCCCGGAGCAACTTCCCCTTGATTACACATATGAATTCGAGGCCAAGTACGGGGTGGATCCCGCCACGGGCGTTCTCATCGACGTTGAGAAGCACGACGTGCGCAAGGCGGTGATTTCGATTCCCGGCCTGCCCCTGGAAATTTACCCGGTAGTGGTCTAAAACCTCACCTCCACCTCTACTAACGAGACTCTGGCGGCGGCCGTGGACGATGCCAACGACTACGGCAGCCAGCTCACCCTTGGCCGGACCACTGCCCCGATCTCCCTATGGGTGCTCGGAGCTGTCTTGGCGCTGGCCGGTGTCTACTACTTCCTGCGCAAGCCACCCGTGCCCGACACGGTCCCGTCGCCTACCGAGGGCGCCGACCCCGAGTAGCTCAAGCTGGCTGTTTAGCCCCGACCGCTAAGAACTCGTTATAACGGAGGTAGCGGCCGGCTCCCCGGACGAGAGGGAAGGACGCTTCCATGCCAACCTCGAGACCGTTCGCCTCCAGAATGAACCGGAGCGCAACCTCGTCCATGAATTCCACGTGAGTATCGTCAGTCCGGAATCCTGCTTCCTGGGGGGTAATCAACACCACCCGACCCTCGGGACGCACATACCCCAGATACCGGCCAACTAGGGCTACGGCTTCGTCACGGGTCATGTGCTCGACAACGTGGGACAGCAGCATGGCGTCAAAGCGATCGGGGCTCGCAAACTCAGATTTCATGAACTCCTCGGGCGCGTAAGCAGCCAGCCCACGGTTACGAGCGATGGCCACCGACGACGGGTTGTGGTCAACGCCAACCCCATCAAGGCCCACCAAATTGCGACCGATCCCGCACCCGACGTCGAGAGTAAACCCGAGCCGGAGCCGCCGTAGGTTCCAGCGAAACGGGGCCTGGACCTTGAGGATTTGTTTCCAGCGAGCACCCTCTCGCCGTCGGAGCCGAGCAGAATATTCCTCAGACCGGGTCTCTTCGTCCATCCGGGGATTGTATGAGCCCGACGAGCTCAGGCGGTGGCGAGACCTTCCCCGTCCTGGCCGGGATGCCGGCGGGCCCGGTGTTCGGCGAGATCAAAGACCATCCCAAATTGTCCGAGGGGTTCCGAGTCCCAAGCCAGGACGCTCCCGGCGACCCGGTTTCCACCGGCTCGCTTGGCCGTGTACATCAAGGCGTCGGCGGCTCGAAGTGCATCTGCGGCGTCGGGAGGATCCCGACGGAATGTCACCACACCAACGCTCACTGAGATGTAGGGGCCACCGGGCCGACTGCGCCGATTCACGACCCTCCGCAGGCGCTGAATCGCCCTCAGGGCCTTGTGTTCATCGGTGTCTGGCAGGATGAGAGCGAACTCATCGCCTCCGACGCGCCCGAAGATGTCCGTTTCTCGAATCGAGGAGAGCACACTCGATGCCAGAGTTCGAAGCATCTCGTCGCCTTCGGCGTGACCGAGCTCGTCATTGACACGTTTCATGTTGTCGAGGTCCATAAAAGCGATACTCAACGGTGTCGCAGCTCGGATGGCGCGGGCCCGCTCTGTGTCGAAGGCTTCGATGATGCCGCGAGTGTTGAGCGACCCGGTCAAAAGGTCCAGGCGGCTCTGAGCAGACAACTGGTCGAGAAGACGACGGAGGTGGCCGGTGATGAACACCAACACCATGAATACGGCCATCTCATTGCCGAGGTTCCACAATGCGGTGGTGACGGATACGTCCGAGGAGTAGTAGAGCAGCCGTGCAAAGAACCCGGCCGCCGAGGCTGAGATGGCGATGATGGTTCCCGCCACCCACCCGGCGTGGAACGTTGCCCCCATCACGGCCAGGGCATAAAACACCGCGAAGCCGACCCCCGGGCCAGACAGTGAGTCCACGATGGCAAGACCCGCCACCGAAATAAGAGCGAGCGCGGTGACAACGACGCGGTGCGGATCTCGCTTCGAATGAGCGACCGCCAGCGGCGATTCAAAATCCGCCCGCCAAAGACCCCCGAGGACGGTTCGTATCAGTTTCATTGCTACGTTCTATTAGTCGGCACTTTTCGGTCGGGTGATGAGAAGTTTTCCAGTTCATACCACTCGACGTGGTTGACTACCACTCACACGAAGGGTGAAGTTAGACGCAGAGTGGTCTAGTTGAGAGGAATGCCGAGCGAATATGTGGCAGCACGAAGCTCCCACGTGGTGCGAGAAAACCCTGGGAGCTCGGCGACGTCGGCGAGGTAGCACGAGCCGAGCGGTGAATCGTGCTGGCACACCAGAGCCGTCGGGGGAGCGATAGCCGGGGTTGGCTCATCGAGGATTTCGAACAGGAAACCGAGCATTGCTGAGCCGTCGAGCCCTCCGACGCCGTCGAGCAAACCTGCGAACAAATCGGCGCCGGTCACGAGAGCCAGGTGATGGAAAGCGCAATACCGGTCGTCGACAGCTTCGGTGCAGGTTGTGTCTTCGCAAGTGCTCGTTTTTTTCATATGACCGACATCGGCGGTCAAAAAAGCAGCTAGAGAAGGGACTTTTCGGGTGGTAAAGGCACTAGCCAAGCGGTTTGCACGCAGGGACTAGTCCCGCCCCAATGGAAAGCTCATGAAGTCCTCGGCTACTTCGAATCCGGACTCACGGACCTGAGCGGCCGCCTTCGATTGCGGGTCGGCGATCGGGTTGGAGTGGTTGATATGGGTGAGAATGAGGCGGCGCTCGTTTGTGAGATGGCCGAACCTGGCGAGGGTGTCGGAGACGAGCGGGTGGGGAATATCTGTGAGATCACGGCCCGGGATCTCTTCCAGGCTGGAATATGAAGCATCTAGCAAGCAGATGCGATGGCGAGCAACTTCCTCCTCGGCGCCCGGCCAGGCTTCCCAGGAATCGATGTCGGGAATGAACAATGCTTCGTTGTTGACAGATATCCCAACGGTGTCGGTGAACTCGGCTCGATGCGGCACCGGAACGAGCCGAAGCATGAGGCCGGGGGCAATCGGGAAGCCGCCGAGCCCGGTATCTGAGTTGATATCGAGGTGGCCGCCCTCAATGAGTGCCGCCCACGGCTGGTTGTCTCTCAAATAGGTGGCCATGGAAGCCGTCACCCACGTGGGCAGCGCAGCGGCGTTGTGAGCCTCGGGCCCGAACTGCACCAGCCCCGTGTAGTGGCCCATGTGGGCATGGGTCAGCGTGATGTGGTCGACGGCATTGCGGGCCTTTCTCTTCTGATAGGCCGCCACCTGGTTGAGTTTCGCTAGCTGGGCTTTGACGTCCGGGCTCACATCGGCCAACAGGGTGGTCCCGTCGTCCATGACAACCGCGATGCTGGACACCAGACGGGGCGCCCCGGTGCCCGGGCCACTCCCCAGCTGCGGGATGCCACCGTCCTGGGCGGTTCCCAACACGATGAGAGTCCCTGTCATCCCAGCAACCCTAGAAGCCGGGACCGCTACGATCGCATCGTGCAGCGAACTATCACTATCGACCCGCCCCCCGACCTCCGCCTGCTGCTCGGTCATCTCAACGGGGGCGTCGGCCACCCCACTCACAAGACCACCGCTACCCAGGCCTGGAGGGCCAGCCGGACGCCGGCCGGCCCCTCCACGCTACGCATGGAGGTGGATGGGCAACGAATCACGGCCCGGGCCTGGGGGCCGGGGTCGGAATGGTCACTCGAGCACCTACCGGAGCTGCTCGGAGCCGCCGACGACCCCGATAGTTTCCCCACCAACCATCATCGACTGATGCGCGAGCTGAAAAGACGGTTCCGGGGCCTTCGCATCGCCAGGACGGAGCGAGTGCACGAAGCAATCGTCCCGATCATCCTCGGTCAGGTGGTAACGACCACCGAAGCGCATCGAGCCGAACGAGCTCTTACCAAGGCCTACGGAGAGCCGGCCCCCGGGCCCGAGCCGATCACACTGCAGCCGGCCCCCGATGTCCTCGGGCGGCTGAAGTACGAGGACTTCCACCCGCTCGGGATTGGCCGCAAGAAGGCATTGCTCATCATCGAGGTGAGCAGACGGGCCTCCCGCCTCGAGGAAATCGCCACCATGTCCTCAGTCAATGCCGACAAGCGGCTCCGGGCGGTGCGTGGCATCGGTCCCTGGAGCTCGGCCCTGGTGGTTTCGGAGGCGCTCGGTGATCCCGATGCCGTCCCGGTCGGCGACTACCACCTTCCGAACACCGTGGCGTGGGCGCTGACTGGTGAGGCCCGGGCCTCCGATGCCCGCATGCTCGAGCTCCTCGAGCCCTACCGGCCGCACCGCTACCGGGCCGCCTTGATGTTGAAACTGTCGGGAATCGGCGCACCGAGGTACGGACCGCGCACTGAAGCTCGCTCGTTCGCTCATTTCTGAATGAGGACGATTTTTCCCAATCTGCCCGAAAAGCCTGGAATAACGGGGTTTTGGGGGTAGAGTCCCCGTCGATAAGGGGGAGCTTCGTAAGAAGCTCCAAGAATGGGCACAGTAGGAAGGACCCATATGAACAAGACAGAGATGGCGAAGAAGCTCGCTGGCAAAACAGAACTCAGCCAGGCGAAGGCACAAGAAGTGGTTGAGGCCATCTTCGACACCAATCCTGGTAGCGGCATCATCGCCATTGAGCTCGATGCAGGCCGTGATGTTGCAATTGCTGGATTCGGCAAGTTTGAGACGAAGCACCGCGGTGCTCGGGCCGGCCGCAATCCGGCCACTGGCGCAACCATTCAGATTGCAGCCAAGACGTATCCAAACTTCAAGGCCTCGAAGGGCCTGAAGGACAGGGTCGCTGAATAACGGGCTTCCTACTCGCTCGAAAAAACCCTGCTGGTAGCAGGGTTTTTTCATGCCCGGGTTAGGACTCGAGGGTGGCCGAGCCGTCGAATCCCGGGCCTTGGCGAAGGAAATAGACGACGCCGTCGAGGCCAAACTCGCCATAGGCCGATCCTGCTACATCGACTATCAGCGCGGGCGCCGATCGCCGATTGACTATGACAGTCGCACCGTCGAACTCCAGGCCTGAGACCTCCCCGAGCCCGGCGGGCATCGTAATACGTTGGAGCTCTTGATCCAGGTCGAGGTCATGAACTACCAGGTCCTGCCCCTCGGCCTCGAGGAACGCCACCAGGCTGCCGCTCGGGTCCAGGGCTGGGTGGTTTGGACAGTCCGGATCGTCGGAACATCCCGGCTGGGGGTTGGAGGCGAGATCGAGAACCGCCCCCTGATCATTGCGAAATTCAAAGAACGCCTGCACTCCGGCCGTCTGTTCGAGCAAGAAACGGCCTCCGCCGTAACTGATGCTAAGAGGCCCTGCCCCGGTGCGCCCTACCTCGCCGAGCACCCGATCGAGCCTCGAGACGACGTCAAACACCACCAGCCGTTCGATGCGGGCTTCGGGATCATCGGCATGGTCCGTGATGGTGAGAATCATGTTCGGTGAGCCGGCAATCAGCTCGACTCCCCACAGCTTCAGAAGGCTCCCCTCGGTGACATCAAGCCACGGTTGGGCATCAGGGTTGGCGGACTGGACCCAGAAAATGCGCTGATCGGCGCCGGTCGCAGAGCCGGCACCGGGTAGCTGAAAGAGAAAGCCCCCCGATACGTCGTCAAAGCCGGCGGCGACAGGCGTGTCGAGAATCCGCTGGGGTGCACCTCGCCCTTCGAGAATCGAGTATCCCGAAGTGTGGCGTATGGCCACGGGCCCCGGCGTGTCGACGACCAACAGCGTGGTTGACGTCGTGGTGATAGAGCCCGAGGTCGTGGGCGGTGTCGGCGTGGTCGTCGAAGAGTCACCAATGACTTCGGTCGTCGATGGGGGGTTTTCGAAATCGGCGAAGGTCAGGTGGGGTCCGTCCGATGAGCTGCTCGAGCAGGCGGCGAGCAAGATAGTGAGAACAAGCAATGAATTCCGCATGAATTGGGCTACCTCACCTACTTTACGGCAGCCCTCCAGGACCCCATGAGAGGTTTTAGGAAGGGCCGGGAACAGTGTTCCCGGCCCTTCAAGCCGCACCGCGGGAAAGCAGCAGGCTATGGACCGCCGAAGCCGCCATCCACGCTCTCGAAAGCTGCGGCCGGATACTCACCAAGATTGGCGATCACCACAATCGACACAACAACCATGAGGAGCAAGATGAACCCGTACTCGACGAGGCTTGCGCCCTCCTCCTGCCGGACAAGGTTCCGAAGCATTTCTGCCACAGCCCTCATATGTCCCTCCTTCCTTCCCTGGCATCGGCCCATTCGCATATTTTCTTGATACCCTGCCCTCATGAAACTCACCGAAAAAGCCCGCCAGGAGTTCCTGGCCGACCATCCGGATTGGACCGTCGAAGGCGAGTCGATCAGCCGTACGTTCCAGTTCGGTGATTTCACCGAGTCGGTTGGTTTTGTGGTTCGGGTCGGTTTCCTGGCCGAGGCCGCCGACCATCATCCCGATATCGATGTGCGCTGGAACAAGGTCACTCTCGTTCTGTCCACTCACGAGGAGGATGCCCTCACCGAAAAGGACTCCCACCTCGCCGCGGCCTTCGACGCTCTCGTATAGATCATGCAGATCGTGTCGGCGTTGTTCGTTGAGGGATTCGACTTTCGCATGGTTGATGGCCCCTCAACCCGCATCGACCTGACCGGGGTTTACTTCAGCACTGCCGTGGACTCCTTCCCGGCGAAGATCGAGCCCCATCTCATCGTTCTCATCCGATCCGACGCAGCCGAATCTGGCTCTGACGCGCTCGAAGTGGAGTTCGTACGTGACGGAGAAGAGGTGGCCCGCAACCGCCAACCGGTCCTGATCGAACCCGGCAAGTTCGGCTACCAGCTCGTAAAAGGGGATATTGAGTTCGATGGCCCCGGCACGGTCGAGGCGCACTGCCGGCTGGCGGGAGAGACCTCGGAGCCGCTCGTCGTCCCACTCACGGTATTGCCGCTGGTGCCGACCGGGTAGACCAGCTCAGTTGAGGTTGACGGTGATTCCCGCCATCTCGGCTCTCACTTCCCAAGCCGTCAGGCCAACACCGGGGAATTCACCGCCCGGCGTCAGGTAGCAGTCGCCCATGATGGACCCGTGCGAGCACACCCACAAGAAATCCTCTCCACGGCTGGCATCTTCAACCCATAGGCCGGCAGCATCCCTGTCGGTCACGATGTCAACGAGCTCGAGATCCATTTGATGACTCCAGCAGAAGAGGTAGCCGCGCAAGCGGCGTTGTGCGCAATCCGGGATGTTGCAGACGGTTCCAACGGTCATACATGTTTTATCGGCACCGGATCTGCGTCTTTTAGAGGATCAGATTTAGGCCACGTTGGTCGGGCCCTCGCGCCAAATGCCCGCCAGTTTCGGTTCATCGTCTTCATAGGCAAAGAAGACACGCCACCCGAGAAGCTCGGGCAGGCTGAAAGTGAGGCTTGGGAAATTCACTAGTTCAACCGGGACGTCGACGATGGCCTCGGCCACCGCTCGCTTCGGGACGGTGCTAACTGCTTGGGCCAGGGGATCGGCCACCATGTTGACGAACTCGCCACGGACGGTTGGCGTTGATCCGGTCGGGTCCCACCAGCCCCATGAAGCATCCGCTTCCAGCAGCGCCGCCAGCTCCTCGCCAACAATCCGCTTGGGAGGGGCGTAATAGGCGACTTCGAGGCCATAGCTCGAAACCAGCGGCGTGAGGTCGCC
>JAUXJL010000012.1 GCA_030624805.1 Acidimicrobiia bacterium | reverse complement strand
CCATGGAGAGAAACACCACCACGGCAAACTTGGCGAACTCCGAGGGTTGAATGGTGACCGGCCCCACCTCGAGCCACGACCGACTCCCGCCCCGGACGAGTCCGAATAACAAAACAGCTACCAGGGACGCGGCCGAAACCGCCAGGATGGCGGGGGCCCCCCGCCGATATAAGTCGTAGGGAAGCCGGATGGCTAGAACCATGGCCCCGCTCCCGACAACGACCCAAACGAGCTGTCGCCGAAAGTAGTAGAGAGAATCATCAAATTCAGCGAGAGCCGGAACCGAGCTGGCCGACAAGATCGCCCCCAGGCCAACCACCAGCAGCACCGCCATCGGCACTACAAGCAGTGTCACGATTCGCCGGGTGGCTTGCGCTTCGTTGTCGCGACGTCGGGCCCGGAGCCGGGTGCCGACGATGGATGTGACCTTGGTCGTCATTGGGAGGTTCCTGGCTCGTGAAACCGCAAGACGGCCTCGGCAAACGCCTCACCCCGGGCGCGGTAGGAAGAGAACATGTCGAAACTGGCGCATCCGGGAGCCAGCAGCACGGTGTCTCCTGACACGGCGACGGCAGCCGCAGCCTGGATTGCATCTGACATGGAGGTCGCCACCGTGGCCCGGCCGCGGCTTCCGACTGCGGCGACAAGATCGACGGAAGCCTCCCCCATGGCGATAACGTGCTTGACGTTGTCGGCGCGGGCCAGTGGGGCGAGATCGAGACCCTTGTTTCGCCCTCCCGCTATGAGCACCACCGAGGGATAATCGGCAACGGCGGTCAGCGCCGCGTGTGGATTCGTGGCCTTGGAATCGTCGATCCAGGTGATGCCGCCCCACTCGCCAACACGGGTCCGTCGATGGGGCCCAGGGCGAAAGTCGGCAATGGCTCCCTCGATCACTTCAAGCTCCACCCCGAACTCGCGGGCGGCCAGCGCGGCAGCAGCCTGATCGACCAGGAAAGCAGGGTCGCGCACATGCCCGAGGGCGATGGATTGGTCGCCAACGATCAGGTTATTCCCATCGGGCCCGGCCCCACCCTCGGGGACTCGGGAGGCGGAGACCGGAACCAGACGTGAGGTGGCGCCGGTCACTGCGGCCGCGGCTCCTGGGTCGTCGATGTCATATATGAGTAGATCGCTGGGATCCTGATTCCGGTAGATGTTTGACTTGGCAGCCGAATAGGCCGCCAGTGTCCCATGCCAATCGAGGTGGTCCTCGGCAATGTTCAGGAGGACGGCCACCTGTGGGTGAAAGTGGTCAATGAAACGAAGCTGGAAGCTCGAGACCTCCACAACCACAACATCCCAGGGCTCAGAAGCGATGTCGGCAAAGGCAACCCCGATGTTCCCGGTGGCGACGGCCTTGGAGCCGGCTCCGATCAGCATGTCGGCGATCAACGCGGTGACGGTGGTCTTGCCGTTGGTGCCGGTCACTGCCACGATCGGGGCTTCAACGACCGAGGCCGCCAGCTCGACTTCGGACACGACCGGCAAAGCCCGGGCGAGGGCATCGCGAATCTCGGGAGCGTGTTGTGGCACACCCGGGCTAACCACCAGTCGGTCGACCCGGTTCAGGAGGTCGGCCGACCATTCGCCGCTGGCGGTTGGGTAGTTGCCGCCCAACTCCGCGATGACCTCAGCGTTGCGGTCAAAAACCGTTACTTCATCGCCGAGCGAACGACTCAAGCGAGCGGCGGCACGACCGCTTACGCCGGCGCCGATAACGAGGGTCCTCATGAGAGACCACTCTCCATGGAAATGAAGTCGCCGTAGAAGATACCAAGCCCGAGCGCCACCGAGATGCCGGCAATGATCCAGAAACGGATGATGACGGTTGTCTCGGGCCATCCCGCCAGCTCGAAGTGATGGTGGATGGGGGCCATCCGGAAAAGGCGCTTCCCGAACATGCGGAAAGAACCAACCTGCAGAATGACCGAGACCGCTTCCATTACATACAGCCCACCGAATACAGCCAGCAAAAGGTGGGTATTGGTGAGCAGTGCCAGCGCCGCCATCGCTCCGCCCAGGGCCTGGGACCCGACGTCTCCCATGAAGAGCTCGGCAGGAGCTGCGTTGTACCACAGGAAAGCCATGACTGCTCCGAGAAGTGCCGCTGCGAAGATCCCGAGATCGAGTGCACCATCCACTCCATACACTCCCGGGTTACGGAACTGCCAGAATCCGACAATGACGAACGCTCCAAACACGAGCGCGCTCGAGCCGGCCGCCAGACCATCAAGCCCGTCGGTGAGGTTGACCGCATTGGCGGCAGCCGTCAGCAAGAAAAGCACCCAGATTGGGTAGAGCCAACCGAGATCGAGCCCGAGCTCGCGCGTGAACGACAGCTCGGTCGATACGCCGCTCGCAATGGCCCCCCACGCGAAGAACGCCGCCACCAGCAGCTGCCCACCAAACTTCCATCGCTTGCTGAGCCCAAGATTCTGGGCCCGGGCGTACTTCTGGTAGTCGTCGATGAACCCGATGACGCCCATCCCGACCAACGCCAAAAAGGCAAGTCCCGCCTCTGGGCTGAAGGGCCTCGGATCGAGGCCAAAGCCGGCTTCGGGCGACCAGACCCGCAAGTGGGCGACCAGGTAGCCGAGCACGGTTGCCAGGATGACGACCGTTCCCCCCATGGTGGGCGTTCCCCGCTTGTGAGAGTGTTCGGCTACATCGTCCTGGATGAACTGCCCAACATCATGGCGACGCAGGGCTGCAATGACCGGGGGCATTGTGACGAAGGCGAGCCCAAAGCTCACAGTGACGGCGACGAGAAGAGCAATCACGACACAAGCTCCCTGGCCAGCGCTTCGAGACCCACGGATCGTGAGGCCTTGACAAGCACGACATCGCCGTCCACCACCAGGTCGGCAATCTTGTCTCTGGCAGCGGAAACATCGGAGACCGGATGGGCAATGTCGCCGGCCCCTTCGGCGATTCCGGGATCTTCCCCGACCACGACTACGGCTGCGAATCCGAGCTGGCGAGCTCGCCGGCCAACGGCGCGATGTGCTTCGGGGGCGGCGTCCCCAAGCTCCGCCATCAGCCCGAGTACTGCTACCGGACGTCCCGGGATCGCAACGACGGCATCGAGGGCGGCTGCCATCGATGCCGGATTGGCGTTGTAGGCATCGTTGACAACCGTGCGAGCCCCCGGGCTAATTTCCATCCGCCAGGCCGACGCCTCGGCCAGCTCGAGGCCGGCGGCCAGGTCGGGCAGAGCTCGGCCGAGTGCCAGGCCGGCTCCGGCTGCGGCCGCCGCGTTGTGGGCCTGATGAGCTCCGGCCATCGGCAAGCGAACTCGAACCCGCTCGCCGCCAGCCTCGAGCGTGAACGACGGGCGGGCCAGGTCGTCAAGAGTGAGATCGGAGATTCGCACGTCTCCCGTCTCGCCAAACGTGGTGGCGGACCGTCCATCGCGGCTCGCCCATTCAAGAAGGGTTTGGTCGGAGGCCGGGATCACGATCGATCCGCCTGCTTCGAGCCCTTCTGCCAACTCCCACTTGGCCGATCGGACCGTGTCGACATCTCCGAGGGTGGCAAGGTGACTCGCCGAGACGCTCGTGATTATCGCCACATGGGGGCGAACCACCTCGATGAGCGCCGCGATGTGGCCAACTCCTCTGCTCCCGACCTCGAGGACGAGAACCTCGGTGTCGTCCGGAGCCCCGAGGACCGTAAGTGGTACGCCGATTTCGTTGTTGAACGAACGCGGTGAGGCCCACGTGCCGACGCCGAGAGCACTCGCCAGGAGATCCTTGCATGATGTCTTCCCGGTACTTCCGGTGATGCCAACCGAACGAGACCCGGAGAGCCGATTCCTCCGGTCGATCGCCAACCGGCGCAATCCGATGAGCGTATCGGTCACTTGAAGTCTTGGCTCCATTGCCACCCGCCCGGCCACCATCACGGCTGCGGCCCCCGCAGTCATAGCGTCCCGGACAAAGTCGTGGCCGTCGAAGTGGTCGCCGACGAGCGCCACAAACAACGACCCGGGAGCCAGGGTTCGGGAGTCGGTGCTCACGCTTGTGATCTCGGCGGTGCCAACCGCGGTCCCATCAGTTATTTCGGCGGCTTCGGCCAATGTCCACCTCATAGGCCATTCACAACCTCTCGAGCCACGAGACGGTCATCAAACGGGTAGACCCGGCCGGCAATCTCCTGGCCGGCCTCGTGGCCTTTGCCGAGCAGCAGAACCGCGTCATCGGCCCCGGCCAGGTCGATCGCCCGCGCGATGGCATCCCGCCGGTTCCGAACCACATGCAGTGCAGCAGGTCCGTCGGCACCGGCCTTTACCTGGGCGATGATGGCGTCGGGGTCCTCAGATCGGGGATTGTCGGAGGTCACAACCAGCACGTCTGCGTGCGAAGCTGCCCGGCCCATGTCCACCCGCTTGGCCGCATCGCGGTCACCGCCTGCGCCAACCACAATGATGATTTGCCCGGGCACCAGCGGACGAACTGAGGCCAGTACTTTCGCGATTCCATCCGGTGTATGGGCGTAGTCGACAATGATGGAAGCCTCCTGGCCCGCCTTCACGGGCTCCATACGGCCAGGTATCGGCGAAGCTCCCGACAGGCCGGAGGCGGCGATTCTCGCCGGGTAGCCGAGTGCGTGCGTGCAGGCGGCCGCCATCACGGCATTGTCGACATTGAACCCGCCCCCGAGCGGGAGGACGACTGAGTGAGGGCCATCCGGAGTGATGAGCCGGAACCGACTCTCGGTCAGACCGACCTCAACATGCTCGGCCCGGAACTCCCCTGCTGCGCCAACGGCAACCAGAGGCATCGGAGTGGAGTGTGCGAGACGGCGGCCCCACTCGTCATCGACGTTGACGACGGCAGTGCCGGCGGTCAACTCGAACAGCGAGGCCTTGGCTCGGAAGTAGTTGTCGAGGTCACCGTGGAAGTCGAGGTGGTCCTGGCTGAGGTTCGTGAACGCCACGACGGCGAAGTCGGTTGCGTCGCTGCGCCCATAGACGAGTGCGTGCGACGACACCTCGACGGCTGCCACTACGACTCCCTCATCCACCATCTTGCGCAAGAGGCGTTGGAGGTCTGAGGCCTCGGGCGAGGTGCGTTCCAGAGAGAGGTGGTCGGGGCCGATGCGGGCGCCCAGAGAGCCGACTATGCCGGGGACATCTCCGGCTTCGTCAATGATGGAGCCAATCAAGTGGGCAACCGTGGTCTTGCCATTGGTTCCTGTGATCCCGACCACCTGCATATGCCGAGAGGGATGGCCATGCACCTCAGCGGCCAGCCGCGGAAGTGCCGCACGCGTGTCGGGCACCACCAACAGAGGAATCGATACATCCATCGGCGCTTCGACACAGGCGGCGGCCGCGTGTGACGTTCCGACATAGTCGTGACCATCGACCCGGTCACCTCGTATCGCGACAAACAGATCATCGGGGCCGGCCATCCGGCTGTCGTGGGTGACGTCGAGGATGGCTATGGCGCCGTCGCCGATTACTTCCCCGGAGCCGGCCTCGGCCAGATGCCGCAGGGTCGTTCGGTCAATTTGCATCGGGCGGCACCCCGAGCTGGTGGAGAGCGAAACGCATGACTCGTGAAAATGCGGGAGCCGCTGCCACACCACCAGAGCGTCGTCTTTCAACGCTCGGCGAATCGACGAAGACGCCAATGGCGAGGCGCGGATTATCGATCGGAGCGATCCCAATGAAACTGGCGACGACATCGTCGCCGTAGCAACCAGGGGAACCCGCCCCCGGGCACACCAGGTCTGCTTCGAATTTCTCAGTCGTTCCAGTCTTGCCGCCGATCGTGTAACCGGGAACCTGAGCGAGTAGGCCGGTGCCTCCCTCCACGACACCGGTCAGCATGTTGCGCATGACCCGAGCGGTCTCCACCGACAGGACCCGCTGTCGCTGCTGGTCGAAGCCAACCGCCTCACCGTCGGCTTCGATGATCGACTCAACCATCTGGGGCTGCATCCATACTCCATCGTTGGCGACGGTTGCGAACACCGATGTCATCTGAAGCGGTGTTACGGCAACCCGATAGCCGATGGCGGTGGAGGCACCACACGAATCGCACCACTCCTCGGCCGGCCGAACCAGGCCCGGCGCCTCGCCCGGAAAGTCGATGCCGGTGTACGTGCCGAGGCCAAAACCCTGCAAGTACCGGTACAACAACGGGTCGCCAAGCTCTTGCCATATGAGAATGGTTCCAACATTGGACGATCGGGCAACGATGTCGGCGACGGTCATGGGCCGGGTTTCGTGCTCGGAGAAGTCGAAGTACTCACGGTCGAACACCTGGATACGGTCGGGTACTTCGAGTACACGGTCTGGCGTGACAACACCCTCCTCGATTGCGGCCGCAATGGTGATCAGCTTCTGGGTGGATCCGGGCTCGAAGGTATCGGTGACCGCTCGATTGCGAAACAGGTCGGGGTCACTGCCGATGTCATTTGGGTCAAAACTGGGTGCACTCGCCATTGCCAACACGTCGAAGGTGGTCACGTCTAGGACGACTATGTGGACTGCTTTGGCTCCCGTTTCTTCGAGCGTGACGAGCGCCTCCTGTTGGGCAAGAAACTGCAGCTCGCCGTCGATCGTGAGGGCAAGATCCTGACCTCGCACTGCCTCGCTCACTTCGTACTCGCCCTGCGGAATGACGCGACCTCGCCCGGAGCGCTCGAATATCAGTTGGCCCGGCTCGCCGGCCAGCACATCCTCGTAGAACTGTTCGATGCCCTCCAGGCCGCCATTGTCCGTGCCAACAAAGCCGAGCACCTGGGCGGCCAAGTCTCCCGACGGATACACCCGTTTTGGTTCTGCCACGAAGTGGATGCCGTCGAGATCCAATTGGCGAATTGCGTCGGCGTCGTCTCGCAAGAGCTTGCGAGCGACGTATACAAAGCTTGTGTCCTTCTCTAGCTGGGCTTGTAACTCGCCTACGGCTCTCCCCAGCAATCCCGACAGCGAGGCCGCGGTCAGGGCTGGATCTGAGATCTCCCGGGGATTGGCGTAAACGGTTGTTGCCTCGATGGTGAGAGCAAGCTCGCGGCCGTCCCGATCAAAGATCGTTCCGCGATCGGCTTCGAGCGTCACCGAGCGGAGTCGTTGATCGAGGGCCTGGTTTTCAAGCGTCTGGGCCTGGACTCCCTGCACGAGCACGAGTTTTGCACCGATGGCTATCCAGGCGACGAGGAAGACGGCTCCGACGAAAAAAAGGCGGATGTGCTGTGGGCGCCACCGTTTGCGCCCCACGGCGTTAGGTCTCCGACCGGTGCGAGTCGCCGCGTGGTGGTGCTGCGCTCAGCCCGGTCATGGCGCCCCCACCGTGGCGAGCAACGGCCCCGAGTCGGTCGACGCCAGTTCACCAACCTCGTCAGACGAGGCAGGCATCGGTGCATGCACCGTGCGCCCCTCGGTCGGAAGCACCATCCCCATTGACTGCGCCTCGATATAGATTCGTTGTGGCGACTCCAGTTGAGCAACCTCGAGCCTCAGCTCATCGAACCTGCTTTCCTGCTCGGAGATGAGTCCCTCGAGGTTGGTGATCTGGAAGGCAGCCCGGTCGAGGGCGATACGTGAGTAGATGAGTCCAAAGAACATCGCGATCGCCAGCGCAAGAGTCCCGAGTTGGCGAATACCGACCCGGGAGGTGCTCCGCCCGGGGATGACCCGCAGTGCCGACCTCGGGGCACGGACGGGAGCTGTGCGGGCGGCCATTACACATCCGCTCGGCTGGAAACTCGTTCAACGGCCCGCATTTTGGCACTGCGCGCCCGCGGATTTTCGGCTACCTCAGCCTCGTCGGCGGTCATGGGTTTGCGAAACAGCAATCGGAAATCGGGAGCGACGGCTGGGGTCGATACCGGAAGGGGAGGAGCTTCCGGTGAGGAGGAAGCCGACACCAGCCGCCGCTTGACTATTCGATCTTCGAGGGAGTGATAGGAGATCACGACAATGCGCCCTCCTGCTTGGACGAGGTCGAGGGCGGCGTCGAGGCCTTCCGCCAGGGCTGCCAGCTCATCGTTGACCGCAATCCTGATGGCCTGGAATGTGCGACGAGCCGGATGGCCACCGCGCCGCCGGGTCGCAGCCGGGATGGCAGCCCTAACGATCTCAGCGAGGCTGGCCGTATCCGTGATCGGCCGGGCGGCAACGATGGCACGAGTGATGCGCCCCGCGAATCGCTCTTCGCCGTACCGGGCGATGATTCGACGAAGATCGGGTTCATCCCACTCGTTGACGACCGCGTCTGCTGTGAGCGAACCAGCACCCATCCGCATATCAAGAGGGCCGCTTCGGCGAAAGCTAAAGCCTCGCGTGGCGTCGTCAAGCTGTAAGGAGGAAAGTCCAAGATCAAACAAGACGCCCGTGATCGCATCGAGCTCCGCCTCCTCAGCTACTTCGCCAAGGTGCCGGAAATCGGAGTTCACGAAGCGAATTCTCGGGCCGAGCATGGCGGCGCGGGCCTCCGCTTCCGGGTCCCGGTCGAGGGCTAGGAATCGGACGTCCGGGGCGAGCTCGTCCCGGAGGCGCCGGGTGTGCCCTCCCCCGCCGAAGGTGGCGTCGATTATCCATCCCGACTCGATGGGCTGGAAGAGGTCGGCCACCTGCTCGACCAGGACGGGTCGGTGCTGTGGAGCCTGGTGCATTGCCAGCCCCCCGGAGCGCTGGCGCCACAATGGAAGCGGGCGGAGTAAGGGGCCTTCCATATGGCATCCGGGGGGCTGGCATTGAACCATGCCCTACGTGTTCGACCTGTCGATCCTCCTGTGTTTCAGATTCCTTGTTCACTGAGCGCTTCTTCGATGTCGGCGTATTCCGCGTCAGCATCTGTGGTGAGCTCAGACCACGTCGACGCATTCCAAATCTCGACCCGCTCCCCCACTCCAACCACGAAGACATCCTTTTCGAGGCCGGCGTATTCGCGGAGAGTGGCAGGGACCTGAATGCGACCCTGCTTGTCGAGCTTCTGGTCGATCGCACCTGCGAAGAAGACTCGAGCGTAGTTGCGAAGCCGCCGATCGGTGCGGGGAAGTGTCCGAATTCGTTCAACTTCCTGTTCCCACTGCCTGGGAGTGAAGACGAACAGGCAGCGGTCCTGACCTTTGGTGATGAAGCAGCCCTTGGCGAGGTCGGCGCGAAATCGGCTGGGGAGCACGACACGACCTTTTGGGTCAATGGTGTGTTGGTGCTCTCCCAGAAACACAATTCCATCCTGTCTGCCTGTCCTCGGTGAGCCTGACGGGGCTCGTGGCTGGTCCTCCACTTCGCGCCACTATCGTCCCTTTTCTTCCACTTGTCAACTACCTACCTCCACTCGAAGATTCCAGGCTGTCGGTGGGCAAGCAGCGCCTTTAGGGCTGGCGGCGTTTCAGCTCGGTTCGGAGCGCGTCGTCGGCGTATTCCATCAGCCCGGCATCCCACTCTCGGGATGGAAACGGCGTCGCTATTTCCGAGGAGATAAGCTCAACGACGGTGTCTCTGACGGTGCGGGCCCAGGCTCGCCCGGTGGCGGTGGCATGCCGGCTGAGCGAGCCATCGGTGTTCACAACGTAGACCTGCGCTTCGATCTGCGGATTGGTCCGTGAGCCCTTTTCTCCATAGACGAGCAAAACACACGGGACGTCGAGGTCTTGAATGCCGCCGGTTGCCACGAACTCGCCGTCGTAGGCCCAGCCGGTGGACTTGTCTGTGTCGACATTGTGCACGACCTTGGCCCAGTGCTTGTTGCGCTCATCTCCGATCTGCGGGACATCGACGGCGACGGTGGCGACAGGTTCCATGCCCCCCAACTGTATTAACTTCAACAGCCACGCCGTAGGCTCACGACATGTTGTCTGATCGGACAATTCTCGTTACCGGTGGCTCTTCGGGCATCGGACGTGAGCTGGTCCGCCAATTCGTGTCTCATGGCGCCCGGGTACTCACGACCGCGCGGCGAGAGTCGGCGCTACTCGAGACCATCGACGGACTCGACTCCCAGCATGCATTCGTGGCGCCTGCCGACCTCGGGAGCCGAACTGGTCGGGAGATCGTGGCAACCGAGGCGATGCGCATCGCCCCCATCGACGTCGTGGTCCACGCTGCAGGTGTCCTCGGCCCGAAGGCTCCTCTCGCCGAATACCCGGAGACGGCCTGGCACGAAGTGTTCCACGTCAACACGACGTCGGTTCACCTGCTCCACCAGCTGCTGGTCCCATTACTGGCGCCGAACGCCACCGTGATCGGTGTCTCGAGCGGGGTCGGGCGCACCGGCCGCGGGGAATGGGGCATGTACGCGATCTCAAAAGCCGCGCTCGAAAACTGGCTCGAGGTCCTGGCCGACGAGTGGCCCGGCCCCGTCTATTCGGTCAACCCGGGCGGAACGGCTACCGCCATGCGAGCAGAGGCCGTGCCGGACGAAGACCCCGCGACCATCCCGACTCCTGCCGACATAGCGCCTATCTTTCTTCGCCTCGCCCGAGCAAACCCGACCGCACTCTCCGGCGAGAAGTTCGACGCCCGCGACTTCATCGGCACGGACCCCATGGCGGTGGCGGAGACGTAAGACCCGAGGTTAGGCTGGTCCGACCGAGATGAGGTGACCGTGCATATCGTTGTAACTACCGACGGATCTCTCGATCCCGACCAGACCGCGGCTCTCGTCGCTCCCCATGCCGAAGGCAGCGCCGTGACCGTGCTAACGGTCATCGAGATACCACACCGACTACTTGCCGACCTCAGGTCCGTTTACGGGGAACATCGTGGCCTCGCCGTCGACAGCGACGCCGAGTACGTCGGGATCAGCCCCAAGACTCCCGGCGTTGACCCGGACTTCCCCGGTGATGACGCCATCATCAACCAGTACCTAGCCAACCAGAAGGACGAGCGGACCGGTCCGATGGCCGAGACGCTCCAGCAGGCCGGGATGGAAGTGACGGTCGAAATTATCGACGGCGAAAACGCACCCAGAATCATCCTCGAATACCTGCGGGCCAACCAGGCCGACCTGGTCGTCCTGGGAGCCAAAGGGCACGGCCGCTTCGAGGGAATGATCGGATCGACCGGCACCAAAGTCGCCCGCCACGCCCCCTGCTCCGTTCTACTCATCCGCGACTGAGCACCGCCGCAGGAGTTACCCAACTCAGGCTATTCTCGCCGTCATGCGGGCGCTGATCCTGAACGCAACCTACGAGCCGCTTTCGATAGTGTCGGCCCGCCGCGCCATCATCCTGGTTCTCCGTGAGAAGGCCGTGGTACTAGAAGAGAGTGGCACCGTCTGGCGATCCGAGCGATCAAGCTTCCAGATGCCGTCTGTTATCCGACTGAACCGGTATGTGAAGGTTCCGTACGCTCGGCGAGTGGCCCTCAACCGGAGGGCCGTATTCGCAAGGGACAATCAATCCTGTCAATACTGCGGGACAGGCGCGGAGAACCTCGATCACGTCGTACCACGGTCACGGGGTGGCCCCCACTCGTGGGAGAATGTGGTAGCGGCCTGCCGGCGATGCAACCTGCGCAAGGGCGATCGGACGCCGTCCGAGGCCGGCATGTCTCTCCGATCAGACCCGTCGGCTCCTCGCCGTCATGGCTGGGTGCTGGTAAACCTCCGGGCTCCCCCGCACCCAAGTTGGCAGCCGTACTTAGCCGGAGCGTTCTGAATCAGCCACTCAGGGTCATGGCTCTGATACGCTACGTGGTGCTGGCACAGGTGAGGATTTATGCGCGTCGTTGGATATGTTCGAGAGTCATTCGGACCCGAGGACTCCGACCCTGCCTTCGTTCAGGGCGAGGCTATCCGGGGCTGGGTCCGCAGAACGGGCCACAATCTCATCTCTGTCTGCCAGGACATCCGACAGGAAGGACACGGTCTTGGTCGCGAGGGTTATCAGGCTCTGTTGGGAATCGTGGCCGGGCAAGGCGCCGATGGAGTGGTTGTCCCATCTCTGAGATCTCTGTCGCCGGACCTAATGACCCAAGAGATAACCATCTGGGACCTACGCCGACGCGGTGTTTCGGTGTTGTCGATCGACGAGGCCGACCATGAGTTGCTACTCACACCCACCAAGGAGCGACAGCTCATGCGCGACGTACTTGCCAGACTCGAGGAGTACTACGAATGGGCCCGGCCGGCGGTTGACGCACTCGAGGAGGACGAGCCGGACACCGGCGACGAAGTGGTCGTCGAGCTGATTCCGGCCAGCGACGCGTAGCGTCCTGCATCACGGCTCGAGTTGGCTACACCGCCTGGCTCAAGGCCGCCCAGGCGGCCCGGGCGAGGGCAAACGCTTTCTCGGCTCCGATGAGGGCCGACCCGACGTGGAAACTTCCGTCATGGCGTTGGAGTAACACGGTTATGAGACGGTGTTCACCCAGCTGATGTTCTTTCACCGACAAGAGCACCGGTGGCGGCTGATCACCCGATAACTCGCCGACGGCCGCTACTACGGCTTCGCGAACGCCTTCATCACTCGGCCGGCCCCGTCGCGTGACGGTGCGACCGCCATCGGTGTCGACCGTCACCGCTACCCCATCGTGGTCTTCCTGCACTCGAACCCGCGCCAATAATCCTGTCCCGACCGATGCAGGGGCGGCCGGCTCGGGCAGCGACGTTTCCGCCGGCGGCGGATCTGGATCTCGAATGAAAGTCTCGAGCTCATCCGCGCTCGCCGACATGGCGGCGTCATCGCCCGGAATCAAAGTTGTCTGAACCAGCCCGGGACCGGGAAGAATGGTCGCCGACTCCACAGGTGGGGGTGGAGGCCCCCTCGGTTCAATACGTGCTTGCGGCGGGGCCATCCGACCCTTGAGACCGTACTCGGCGAGGACGTCGCGGACGGCGGCTGCCACATCGGTTGGATCTGCGTTGGCAGAAAGGCGCACGCGGACACCTTCGGCGGTATCGGCCGCCAGCTCGGCGTCGGCGACCCCCGGGAGCGACCTGAGCGCGGCAGTCACGTCGACATCCCGGTTCATCGTTGCGCCTTACGCCACTCGAGGAAGCGAACAACGTCGACCGGCTCGGGATCCGCAGCCGGTGAACCGTAGGCCGTCTCGAGCCGCCACCTCATATACGCCCGACGCGGAATGGGAAGAAAGGGTGCGTGTTTCCACCAATCGGCCGGAGCCATAGCAAGAAGCGCCCGGATGCCCTCAGGCCACAGAGGGGGGCGTCGGATAATGGCACGCAGGATCGAAGACGCGAACATCGGCTCTCTGACTCTAATCTTGCGACCCTTGATAGGCTGGTCATCCCATCCAGCCTGAGGAGCCTCCGTTGACAGCTGAGCCGAAGGAGACCAGCACCGGCTGGTTTATCGAACGATTCGATTCAATCGTTGCCAACATCGAGAAGGTCATCCAGGGCAAACACGAGGAAATCCGCCTGGTGGTCCAGACGCTGATTGCCAGTGGCCATGTCCTCGTCGAAGATGTTCCGGGTGTCGGCAAAACGCTGCTCGCCAAATCGCTCGCTCGATCGATCGACTGCTCGTTTCATCGGATTCAATTCACGCCAGACCTCCTGCCCTCGGACCTGACCGGTGTCTCTGTGTGGGACCGCGAACGCGGTAAGTTCGTTTTTCGGCGAGGCCCCATCTTTTCGAACATCGTTCTTGGGGACGAGATCAACCGGGCCAGCCCCAAAACGCAAGCAGCTCTCCTCGAGGCAATGGAGGAACGCCAGGTCACTGTGGACGGCATCACCCGCCCGCTCGAGCCGCCATTCATGGTGATCGCAACCCAAAACCCGATCGAACACGAGGGTACTTATCCGTTGCCAGAAGCTCAGCTCGACCGGTTCATGGCCCGGGTCACTCTCGGGTATCCGGCTCGCGGCAAGGAGCTCGAGATGCTCGATGCCCATGGGTCGGGGTCGGTGTTCGAGGATCTCGAACCGGTCATTAATGCTGCGGAAGTCGTCGAAATGGCCAGGCAGGCCACCGAGGTGCATGTTGCTCCAGAGCTCAAGGGCTACCTCGTCGACCTCGCTGAAGCCACCCGAACCGATCCCGACTTGTTGCTCGGTGCCTCCCCTCGCGCCACGCTGTTCCTGCAGCGCGCAACTCGCGCCAAGGCCCTGGCCTCGGGTCGGACCTACGTCACCCCCGACGACGTGAAGGCGCTCGTAGTACCAACCCTCAGCCACCGGATCATCCTGCGACCGGAGGCACAAATGCGCGCCGCGTCGGTGGCTGAGGTTCTCGCTCGGATCGCCTCAACGATCCCGGTGCCCGGAACCGTCGACGTCCGATGATCACCACGCGGGGCTGGGCGGCGATAGGCGCCGCAGCCGCGCTCGTATTGTTATGGGTGGGTTTCGGCGAGGTTGAGTTGCTGGCCGGCGGCATCTTCCTAGCCGGAGTCGTTCTCACCGGGGCCCTCATCGTGAGGCGTTCACGACCCGACGCAGAATTGACCCGCCATGTCACGCCACTCCAGCTATATGAAGGGGATCGGGCCCGGGTCGAGATCCGGTTGTTCGCCCGACGCCCATTGCGTCCGCTCATCATCGAAGACGAGGTCTCGCGGCTCGGCCGGGCCAGGTTCGCGACCGCCCGCGCCGGTCGAAACACGACCGTCTCGGCTCATTACGAGATCGTATGCCGACCCCGCGGGGTGTATCAGATCGGGCCCGCCAACCTCATCATTGCCGATCCCTTTGACCTGGCGGCCGTGCGGACTACCTCGGGAGGGATCGACCGTTTGGTGGTATTCCCAGCCATCGAGGCGCTCGACGGGTTCCCGACCACCCGCGGCCACGACCCCTCCGTCCAGTCGGCCCACCCCTCTCACGCTCCAAGCGGAGGCGATGATTTCTTCACCCTGCGGGAGTATCAAT
>JAUXJL010000146.1 GCA_030624805.1 Acidimicrobiia bacterium | reverse complement strand
TCTCCATCACGACCCCGGCAACGCCGGTGTCGACGGCCAATTTCACATCTGGCAGCATGCACCGCGAAAACGCATAGATAGTGGAGTCGAGCCCGGCATCGACGATTCCTCGGACCGCCGCCTCGTCGTGGCGGGACGATGCCGGGAGGCCTGCCTCGATACGATGTACACCAGCTTTGGCCAGGGACTCGGCAATTCGGATCTTGTCGTCGGCACTGAACTCAACTCCGGCTTGCTGCTCACCGTCTCGGAGAGTGACATCGTGGAGTTGCAGGTTGGGCGAGATTGTGAAGTCCTTGGTGATCTCGGGCAAGAAGTTCCACGGGCTCGAGAACCATTTGTCGGATCGCCACGGTTCCTGCGCTGACATCTGGCCTCCTCGATGAACCGTCAGGAACGACCCATTTTGCGAGCCACAACGGCGATTCGATACTATGGATGCATTGTACACAATGCAAGGCAGCCACCGACAGAGCAGGATTGACGCATGGCCACCTACAAAGTTGTAATCACCGACCAGGTGTTTCCGACCACCGACCTCGAGGAGGCCCTGCTCGGTGAGATCGACGCCAGCCTCGAGGTAGCCGACGGAACACTCGAGGACGTGCTCGCCCGCGGTCGCGATGCAGATGGACTGCTGACCACCTACTTTCCCATCACTGAAGAGACGGTACGTGGCCTCGAGCGCTGCCAGATCATCGCCCGCTATGGGATCGGGGTCGACAATGTCGACATTGCGGCAGCCAACGCGGCCGGCATGACGGTGACGAACGTACCCGACTACAGCGTTGAAGAAGTATCGGCCCACGCCCTCGCCATGCTGCTCGCACTGCTTCGTAAGCTACCGGAAGCCGACACACTGGTGCGGTCTGGTGGCTGGAGCATCGACTCGCTCCGGCCACTTCGCAGGCTCTCCACACTCACGGTTGGGCTGGTGGGATTTGGCCGCATCTCCCGGCGGCTGGCCGAATCGCTCACCACACTCGGCATGACCGTAGTGTGCTATGACCCCTTCATAGAGCCGGGCGAGGGCATCCCTCCCCTACTGGGCCTCGAAGAGCTCCTTCGTATCAGCGACGCTGTGTCCTTGCACGCCCCTCTTACGTCGGAGACGGGCGGTCTCATCGGGGCCAAGGAGCTTGCTCTCATGCCAAATCACGCGGTGCTCGTGAACACCTCCCGGGGACCACTCGTGGTGCTTGACGATTTGCTCGATGCCCTGCGGGCGGGTGAAATCCGGGCGGCGGCGCTCGACGTGTTCGAACAAGAACCGCTCGACGCTGGCCGGATTGAAGGAGTTCCCGGACTGCTGGCCAGCCCACATATGGCCTACTACTCCGAGGAGGCGTTGTCGGAGTCACAGCGCAAGGCCTCAACGCAGATCGTCAAGGTTTTGACCGGCCAGGCTCCCGACTACCCGGTGAAGCCGCTCGACTAGGTCACGTATTCACGAGTTTTAGCTACCCGCCGCCAGCTGATGTTCGCCGATCTCGAGCGTGTGGCGCAGGTGAGCAAGCTCAATCTCTTGGGCTCGGGTCACGTCTTTGTCTTTGACAGCGGCGACCAGCTCGCGATGTTCATCATTGCCTGCGGTAATCCGCTCGGGCAGTCCCTGAATTGACCGCACAATGTACATCGCAGACAGGTTCCGCAGGTTGGTGAGGATGGCCGCCAATCGGGGGCGATGTGCTGCCTCTGCCATCAGGGCATGAAATTGGGCGTTGAGCCCCGTCCAGACTGCGGGGTCGTTCTCGGCTTCCATGCCGTCGAGCAAACGTTCCGCCTCGGCCAGATCGGCGCTTGTGACGTTGGTTACGGTTGCCTCCATTGCCAGTGGCTCGAGGCGCAGCCGGATTTCGTAGATCTCTTCGAGCTCTTCGAGGCTGATCTGATGCACGGTCACACCCCGGTGCGGATCGCCGTCCAAGAGCCCTTCGGCAACCAATTGTCGCAATGCTTCTCGTACCGGCGTCGTTGAGGTCTCGAATCGCTCCGCAACCTCGCTCTGGAGGAGTCGGGTTTGAGGCGACATCTGTCCCGAGAGGATCTCACGCCGCAACATCTCTGCCACAGCCGCCTGGGCGGTTCGGAAGCCAACCGGCCCCGACCGTGACGCTGCCACCGTGTCCTCCCTCACTCGTTGTGCAAAGTATACGAAACCGGCTTGGGCCTTCCCGGTCATCAGAACTAGTCATCGAAGTCGATGACAACTTTCAACGATGAACTGTCCTGAACCGCCTCAAAGGCCATATCGGCCTGATCGACTCCGACCGTATGGGTAACGAGTTTTTCGAGGTGGAGGCGCCCGGTCGCCGCCAGGTCGATTCCGGCGTCGTAGTCCGTTGGCGTAGCCGCCCGCGGATTGTATAGCGTCAGCTCCTTGTGATAGAGGTTGTAGTAAGGCAGGCCTTGATCTCCGCCGGTGAGCGTGCCGTACACCAAGACCTCACCGCCGGTGCCAACCAATTCAAGCGCCAGGGCCAGCGTCTCCTCAACACCGGCGGCCTCGACGACGAGGTCGGCTCCCCTGCCTTCAGAGAGGTCGGCCACAACTTGCTCGGCCCCGGCGGAGGTAGCGGTCGCGGCCGCTCCGAATTCGCCGGCCAGGTCGAGCTTCCATTGGGATCGTGTGATCCCGATCAACCGGTGAATACCCCGGGCAGCCAGCAGTTGGACGTGAAGCAGTCCCGCCACACCCAGGCCGATAACCGTGACCGTGTCGGTAGGGAACACCGAGACAGCCCGCTGAGCATGCACACAGGTGCCGAGAACCTGCAATACCGACGCAGCTGCGTCGGACACACCATCGGGGATGACGTGCAGCTTTTCTTCGGGGGCGACCACGAACTCAGCAAACACGCCGTCGCTGTCGCGCCCCAGCAGACCGCCGTTGCGACACAGGTGCCGAAGATCGCGCCGGCACAGGTCGCAGAAACCACAGGCGGTGGCGGGGTCGATGAGAACCCGGGTGCCGGCGGCCACCAGGCCACGACTCCCCGGTTCGACGACGGTACCTACCATCTCGTGACCCATCACGAGTGGCCGCGGTCCCGGAATCTGGTCTTTGAAAACCTTCACGTCGGTGCCGCAGACCCCGGTTCGATGCACGCGAATCAAGGCATCGTCGCCGGGGTCGGGCTGCGGGATATCCACTACTTCCAGCTTGGAAGGCCCAACCACGCGTACGGCTTTCATGTTGTTCTCCCTCGTGGTGACCAGGCTCGGTATCGATCCTCGTTGTGTTGCAGGCGCAGCGCCAACTGAAAGCACTCGGAGAGTGTCTCCTCGGTCAGCGTTTCCGCTATCGGCCCACCGGCCAGAACTTCACCGTCGGCCAGCATGAGGATGTGGTCATACCCGGGCGGGATCTCCTCGACATGGTGGGTTACGAGAACCACCGACGGACCGGTTGGATCGAACGCCAAGTCCGACAGGGAGGCGATGAGGCGTTCTCTGGCACCGAGGTCGAGCCCGGTAGTCGCCTCATCGAGCATGAGTAGCTCGGGGTCGGTCATGAGGCTGCGGGCGATGAGAACTCGCTGCTTTTCTCCCGCCGAGAGGGTGTCGAACTGCCGATCGGCCAGGTGCTCTCCCTGCAATCGGGCGAGTCCTGCCCGAGCGCGATCCCAGTCGGAGTCGTCGTAGTCATGCCATCGGGAGTCGACGAACGCGGCGTGCTTGCCCGTCACCACAATCTCCACGGCAGGCAAATACCCCCGGATCATGTCCGCCAATCCGGCCCCGGCATACCCGACCCGGCGGCGGATCTCACGCACGTCACCCTTCCCGTGCTCGATTCCGAGCAACCGGACCAGGCCCCTGCTCGGGGTGATGTATGTGGACGCCACCTGCAGCATGGTGGTCTTGCCGGCGCCGTTCGGTCCGAGCACAACCCATCGCTCGTGCGCCCCCACCTTCCAGTCAATCTTGTTGAGGAGGTAGCGGCCGTCTCGAATCACGGAGACGCCTTGGAGATCAATGACCTCGCTCATGGGGCGGGCGCAGGTTTAGCTCTGGGCATCAACGGGCTCGAGCACCAGCACGCCGATCGGCTCGGCCAAGAGGTCGGGCGCGGCAGCTCGATAGGCCTTGAAGTAGGCAGCGGCCCGATGGGCGTCCAATGCCTCCGCATCGGCGTAGATCTCAAACAGGTGGTAGCCCCCGTCCTCCCCGACACCGCTGAACAGGTCATAGCGGAGACATCCCGGCTCGTCTCGAGTATCGCGAACCATCCCGGCCATGAGGGCCAGGAATGCGTCCTGGGATTCCGGTTTTGGGTAGAAGCTGGCAAAGACTGAAACGGTCATTGTTCTCCTTCATCGGTTGCCACCTTAGGCACCGACTCGGCGAGGTCACTCGAGTTCGTAGGTGCCCTTGCCTGGCGGCAGCGGCGTTCCTCCCCAGGAGTATCAGGTGTCCGATCATATAGGATGCGTCCCCCCGGCCAGGAGCGTTCGTGAAATTGGTGACGGTTTCCGATGCCGGCGGCGCCCGCGCTCGAGGGTGGCGAGACGAGGTGGACGTGTCGATCGACGGGATCGGGACACTAAGGAACCGGGTCGTCTAAAGGAGGACATCATGGATTCTGGGACACTGGTGGCAGATGGGTTCTCTCGCATACAGAGCACAGTGGCGATGGCGGTGGACGGCTTGTCGCTCGAGCGGGCCACCTACCGACCGGACCCGGACGCCAATTCCATCGCATGGTTGGTGTGGCATCTCACCCGGGTGCAGGATGACCATGTGTCTGAACTGGCCGGCCGCGAGCAGGAATGGACGACGGGTGGCTGGAACACCCGATTTGGAACCAGCCCGGACGCTGCCAACACCGGCTTTGGCCACACCTCGCAAGAGGTCGCCGGGGTAGTCCCCGATGCAGTAGCGACATTGAGCGAATACCACGACGTGGTCTATCGCCGAACCCTCGAATACCTCACCGGGATAAACGCTGAGGAGCTCGGCCGAATCATCGACCCGTCATATGACCCTCCGGTCTCGGTGGGGGTCCGTCTCGTCAGCGTCATCAGTGACAACATCCAGCACGCCGGCCAGGCACGGTATGTCCGTGGCATGGTGGACCGGGAACTCGGGACCTGAACGGCGCCCGACTTAGCTCCATAACATGGGGGCAGCGAAAGGCTCCCATGCAGCGCTCTCAACCGGTGCGTCTCGTTCCCGAACCGAAGGTTCGACCACTCTTGTTGGTTCAGGAGCCTCGCAAGCAGCCTCAGCGTCGCACCTACCTCCCCCTGCTGCTGGTTGTCGGCGTCCTCACAATCGTGCTGGGCGGTCTGGCCGCCTACCAATCGATCAACCGGCGGCCCGGCGGGCAGGCCTCCGCGGCCGGCCTGGCTGCCATCTCCACAGCACCGCCCAATTGGCACACCACGGCCTACACAGTAGGAACCGGCCTCGGGACCGTGACCTGGAGGGAAATCGTGCTGGCGGACGGCGCTATCCAAGCCACGATCGATCCGCCGGTTTGGATCGAAGACCGATTCTCGGTGGTGGTGGGGGAAGGCGACCGAACCAAGCGCTTCGAATCAACGGATGGCGTGGCATGGTTGGCACAACCGGCCCGGGTCGGCCGCCCGACGTCGGACAGTCCGAGCCGCATCGAGACGCTCCTCGGCGCCGGCTGGGAGAACGAGCTTCCCAGCGATTCGGCCGGCGAGATCACAGCAGCCACGCACGACGGACACTTTTTGGCGGTGGGAGCAGTCGATGGCGGCGAGACGGGTGGCAGGCCGATGAGTGCGGCCTGGTTGTCTGGCGACGGCCGCGAATGGCGACTGGTGAACCAGGTCACCGGCGACCCGACTGCTGTTCGATCAGTGGCGGGAGGTCCCGCCGGCTGGGCCTTCACATGGCACCAGTGCGCTCCCGGGTGCGGTC
>JAUXJL010000046.1 GCA_030624805.1 Acidimicrobiia bacterium | reverse complement strand
TGCCGGTCAAAGACGACCCGACCGGAGACGAAGTCTCCGAACGGAGCGCGTAGGCCCGCGGCCCTCGTTTTCCGGCGCTCGCTTTCCGACTTCAATAACCCCGAGAAAACTGGCGACTCGTCTTTTTCCTGATGCCCAAACAAAACTCCCCGGGGGAGGACCGGGGAGTTTTGGTGTCTCCTGCTTCTCAGGATCGGAGTTGGGGTTAAGGGTCCCTAGCTCCTGTCCCCATCATAGCCACCACTCCTGGTGGTATTTCTAGGGCGAAAGGCCTATTTTGCTAGAACCCACGCGAAAACACTCCCCGATGCTGCAGGGAGTGTCTTCGCTTGTTCCGCCCGCTCGTGGAGGTATTTGTTTTCCCGCTCAAACCTTCTACCTTCAAGATATGACCACACAAAGTGGTTGTCAGTTGATAATTGAGCCATCTTCATGACACCTCGGGTGACTAGTCCGGGTTGAGAACTGATCCTGCTGACTGCTCGCTTTGTATCATCTCGGAATGAACCCGACCTACGACCCGGCCGCAGTGGAAGCTGACTGGTACGACATCTGGGAGAAGTCGGGCGTGTTCGCCCCCGAGCACAACCCTGACGGCGAACCGTTCTGCATTGTGCTGCCCCCGCCCAACGTCACCGGTGTCCTTCACATGGGACACGCCCTCAACCACGTCATCCACGACGTCATCATTCGGCGCAAGCGTATGCAGGGTTACCGGGTCCTATGGCTGCCGGGCATGGATCACGCCGGCATAGCTACCCAGACAGTCGTCGAGCGCGAACTCGCCCACGAAGGCCTCACCCGCCACGACGTCGGGCGGGAGCGGTTTATCGAACAGGTGTGGGCCTGGAAGACGCGCTCGGGCGGAACAATCACCGAACAGATGCGCAAGCTCGGCGAGTCCGTCGACTGGAGCCGGGAGCGGTTCACGATGGACGAGGGCCTTTCCCGGGCAGTCCGAGAAGTATTCGTGAGTCTGTATGAGAAAGGCCTCATCTATCGGGGCAACCGCATCATCAATTGGTGTCCCCAACATCTCACGGCGCTATCCGACATCGAAGTCGAGTACGAGGATGAAGCGGGTGAGCTCGTCTTCATCAATTACCCCTTTACAGATGGATCCGGCCACCTGACGGTGGCAACTACCCGGGCCGAGACCATGCTGGGCGACACCGGCGTCGCCGTGCACCCTGGAGACGGCCGTTACTCCGATGCAATTGGCAAGACAGTGACGTTGCCGCTCATGAACCGGGAGATCCCGGTGGTGGCCGATGAGATCGTCGACCCCGAGTTCGGCACCGGGGCTGTCAAAGTGACCCCGGCCCACGATCCAAATGACTTCGAGATTGGCAGGCGTCACGGTCTCGAGGCCATCAACATCCTTACCGAGTCGGCCGAGGTCAATGAGAACGGTGGCCGGTTCTCGGGTCTCGACCGGATGACTGCACGTCTGGCAGTCCAGGACGCCCTAGCCGAAGGCGGCCATCTCGACCACATCGAGGAACGCACCCATTCGGTAGGGCACTGCTCGCGCTGTAACACGGTGGTGGAGCCCTACCTGTCTTTGCAATGGTTCGTCAAGGTTGCTCCTTTGGTGACTCCCGCCATTGAAGCAGTGCGGTCGGGTCGGACCCGCTTCGTGCCCGAACGGTGGGAGAACAGTTATTACCATTGGATGGAGAATCTGCGTGACTGGTGCATCAGTCGCCAGATCTGGTGGGGCCATCGGATTCCCGCCTGGCAATGTGGCGACTGTGACGAGGTGATCGTCACCCGAGAGGACCCGGCCGCGTGCCCGAGTTGCTCGGGGTCCAATCTTCAGCAGGACGAAGATGTCCTCGACACCTGGTTCTCGTCGGCGCTGTGGCCCTTCAGCACGCTCGGCTGGCCAGATGAGACACCCGACCTTGCCGCCTTCTATCCGAACGCCGTCCTCGTGACCGGGTTCGACATCATCTTCTTCTGGGTGGCGCGCATGTTGAAGATGGGTCTCGAATTCATGGACGACGTTCCCTTCCGGGACGTTGTCATTCACGGGCTGGTGAGAGCGCCCGACGGGCGCAAGATGTCCAAGTCGCTGGGAAATGCCATCGACCCGCTTGATGTCATCGATTCACACGGTGCCGACCCGCTCCGCCTGGCGGTGGTGCAAGCGGCCGCCCCCGGCCAGGACGTGCCCTTCGACATGGAGTGGGTGGAGGGCGCCCGCAAGTTCGGCAACAAGCTGTGGAACGCCGCCCGTTTTGTGCTCGGGCACATCGAGGCGGGCAGTGTGCCCGCCCAGGGCGGATATCCAGATGATCCGGGACCGGAAGCAGCGTGGATTCTGTCCCGCTTGGCCGACGTGCTGAGGCGCTTCGATCAACTCGCCGACGAGTATCGGTTCAGTGATGCGTACGGGCTGTTGTACAACTTTGCCTGGTCGGAGGTTTTTGACTGGTATCTCGAACTTTCCAAGGCAGCGTTGGACGACCAGGAAACTGCCCGTCAGACCCAACAGACCCTCGGCGTGGTGCTGCGAGACCTGCTGAAACTATTCCATCCCGCCATTCCGTACCTCACGGAGGAGCTGTGGAACGAGCTCGTTGGCGACGGGTTACTGGCGGGTGCGGAGTGGCCAACCCCGTCGCAGGCGGCTGCCCCCAAGTCCATGGATGCCTTCCAAGAGCTCGTCGGGGGCATCCGACGCTTCCGGGCGTCCCACCAATTGTCGCCGCGCCAGGGGCTGCAGATGCTGGTGACCGACCCGGATTCGATCGCCGAATCCTGGTGGCCACGCCAGCTGGAGTCACTTGTTGCGGTGGCAACCGAATCGGGGCAGCCGACCGCCGGCCGGTCTACACGCGTCGTGGCCGGCTCGCTGCAAGGTTTCCTCCCACTCGACGGGGTGGTCGATCTCGATGCCGAACGGGCCAGGCTCGAGCGGGCCCTCGGCGCAGCCGAGGAGGACTTCGAGCTAGCCGATCGCAAGTTGTCCAATCCCAGCTTCAGGGACCGTGCTCCCGCCGAGGTTGTCGCCAAGGACGAGCAGAAGCGAAAAGAGGCTGAGGCGACGATCGCCAAGCTGCGCGCCCAGCTCGATGAGTTGGGGCCGGCTTGACCTACGAGGAAGCTGTCGCCTATCTCGATAAGCACGCTGGACGAGGCATTCGACCCGGCCTTGCCCAGATTGAGGGGCTTCTGTCGCTTATGGCCGATCCCCACCTGACGTATCCGGTCATCCACGTCACAGGTAGCAAGGGCAAAACATCGACGGCTCTCATGATCTCGACATTGGCCGCCGCCCACGGCCTATCGGTTGGTACCTACACGAGTCCTCACCTGGAGGCGGTGCAAGAACGGATCTCGTACAACGGTAAGCCTGCTTCCGCTGAGCAGTTTGCCGAAGCAGTCTTGGATGTGGCCGGCTTCGATGCACTCGTCGATGACGATATCGAGCGCCGACTCACGTACTTCGAGTTCGTGACGGCGGTCGGGTTCGCCTGGTTCGCAGAACGGGCGGTTGACCTCGGAGTCATCGAAGTCGGGCTGGGTGGGCGCCTGGACGCCACAAATGTTGTGCAGTCAGACGTTGCTGTTGTCACGTCCATCGCATTGGAGCACACCGAGTACCTTGGCGACACTCTCACTGAGGTTGCCATCGAGAAGGCCGCCATCCTCAAGCCGGGGGGGATCCTGGTCACCGGTGAGATCGATCCAGAAGCAGACGAGGTCATGGTCGCCCGGGTGGCCGAGATGGCTGGATCGCACCTGGCGTACGGACGTGAGTTTCGCCTCGGCGATGAAGTCCAGGCGGTTGGGGGATGGGACATCTCAGTCGACGGGGTCTATGAACATTACGAGGATGTACATGTGCCGATTCATGGCCGACATCAGCTTCGAAATGCATCGGTTGCGGTTGCGGCGGTCGAGGCTCTCTTGGGGCGAGCGCTCGAAGCGGATGCGGTCCGGGAGGGGTTCGCCGCGCTCACTGTGCCGGGTCGCATCGAGGTGGTCGGCCATCACCCGCTCGTGGTGCTCGATGGTGCGCACACAGCCGAGTCGATGGCGGCCGGGGCCTCCGCTCTGGACGAGGAGTTTCCTCCGTTCCTTTGGAAGGTGGTAGTCGGAGTGCTCGGCGACAAGAAGCTCGACCTTCTCCTGCCCGCGCTGGAAGGCATCGCCGGCGAAGTATTCGCCGTGACGGCTCCAAGCGATCGGGCCATCCCGGCTGGTCAAGTGGCCGCCGCAGCCCGGATCGCCTTGCCGGAGGTTGACATTCACGAGTCCGGCTCGCCCGCCGACGGGCTGGCCGCGGCGTTGGAGTCGGCGGGTGAGGATGGCGCAGTGCTGGTGACCGGGTCCATGTATGTGGTTGGCGAAGCGCGTAGCCTGCTGGCGAATATCGATAGGAGCTGACAGTGGCGGTGGAAGACACCTTCGTGATGGTCAAACCTGATGGAGTGAGACGGGGCCTGGTTGGCGAGGTCATTGCCCGGATGGAGCGTAAGGGACTGAGACTCGAGCACGTTCGCCAATTGGTGATCTCGGAAGACACCGCCGGCCGGCATTATGCCGAACACGTGGACAAACCCTTCTTTGGTGAGTTGGTCGAGTTCATCACGGGTGGTCCCGTGGTGGCTACTTGGTGGTCGGGCGAGTCGGCTGTCTCGGTCGCCAGGACCCTTATGGGCCCAACCAACCCGGCTGAGGCTCCACCCGGCACCATCCGAGGAGACTTTGGCCTCATCATCACCGAGAACATCGTGCATGGGTCGGATTCCACCGACAGTGCCGAACGCGAGCTTGATATCTTCTTCCATCAGCAGCGTCGGGCCTAGAGATGTCTCGCACGACATGATTCGGCAGGCGACGTCCCTGGATGCCGCCCGGCTGGCCGATATTCACATTACCTCGTGGCAGGCGGCCTATGCCGATCTGCTCCCAGCCGAATTTCTCGACGGGATGAGCGCCGAGCGGGAACGGCGCACAGAACAGTGGCAGGGCTGGTTGAGCACCGACAGCTCGCAACGTTCGATACTTGTGGCCGTCGATGGCGAGGAGGTCGTTGGGTTCGCCCATACCGGTCCGTCGGGCGACAAGGATCTCAACGAGGTTGGAGAGTTGTATGCCATGTACCTCGACCCCTCGCGCTACCGACAGGGCTGGGGCTCTCAACTCTTGGAGGCAGTGTCCGAAGACCTCCGGAGGTCGGGTTTCACCACCGCGTCCTTGTGGGTCATGACCGACAACACCAACGCCCGTGCCTTCTACGAACAGGCCGGTTGGGCGGCCGACGGCAAGGTCACGGAGATGTGCCTGGGCGTCGACATCCCGGCCGTGCGGTATCAGAGAGCGCTGTAGTGGCGTTGGTGGTGGGTCGGCTTCATGGCGTTCGAGGCTTTGATGTCCCGGCCTCAGACGAGTGACAGCACCATGCCATCCGGCGGAATGGACTTACGTCAAGCCAACGACGATTGTCGGCAACACTTCGCCGGCCGCCCCTTCTAAGACAACATCGGCCAGATGGTCTTGCTCGGTTGGGCCCTGGTTGATGATCAAGTAGGCGGCACCAGCTTCCTGTGCCTCGATCGGCACGTAAGCGGCCGGATACACCGACAGGGTTGAGCCGATGGAGATGATGGCGTCGCATCCACGTGCCAGGCGGCTGGCCTTCTCGACTTCTTGCTGCGGCATCGCCTGGCCGAAAGAGATTACCGACACCTTGATGATCCCGCCGCAGTCCGGGCAGTGAGGATCAGATTCCCCGGCTTCGACTCGCTTCACCACCTGCCCGGTTGGCCAGGATGCGTCACATTCGAGGCATTCGACGGCCCGGACGTTGCCGTGAAGCTCTACCACGACGTCGTCCGGGAGTCCGGCAGCCTGGTGGAGGCCGTCGATGTTCTGAGTCACCACGCCCACGAGTAATCCAGCTACCCATAGGTCAACGAGCGCCCGGTGGGCCGCATTCGGCTTGGCCTCGAAGATCCCCGAGTCTGTCCGCATTTGCCACGATCGGCGGCGGGTTTCGGGACGGGTGACGTACTTATCGAACGTGAACTCCGATGGATCCACCTTCGTCCACACCCCGTTCGGACCCCGGAAATCCGGGATCCCCGACTCGGTTGACACTCCGGCACCGGTGAACACCAGCAGGCGCTCCTTGTCAACTAGCAGATCAATTGCAACATCGAGGTCGGTCATGCGGGAACGGTAGCCAGGTTCCTTCCCTTCCTTCCCCCCACACCTCGAGCCGATCCACTCCAGCGAATCCGGGAAGGTTTCGCGCTCGGCTAGGTGGCCTCCCCGGCGAGGTATTCACTCCAGCGCCGCTGGGCCGCTCGGAGGAGGGCGGGGTACACGATCAAGAGTCGAAACGGCCTGATGAAACCCATGTAGAGCCGGCCGAACCAGCCTTTGGGTCTTACGTAAATGGCGAGGTGGACGGCGAACGTTTCCCGGTCGGTCGGGACCCGGCCGAGATGAAGCGCCGCCTGAACAGTTCGGTTCTCGATCTCGCTGAGATATTCGTTCTCCAGGTCGTACACCTCGGTGAAGTCGCGGCCTGGCACAACGGCTTCTCCGCCGGAGAGGTGCTCGTCGGCCGCGTACCGGGTCCACAGCAGACGCCCCTGGCCCTCTCGTTTCTGGTCCCACCCCAGCAGTCGGCCAATCCCGAGCCGGAGCGATAGCAGTAGCTGCGCCGGATTGAGGCGGCTCATGGTGGTCATGCCGGCGGTCATTTCATGGCGGAAGGTAGTGAGGTCGTGTTCGGGGTAAAGGACCACCGGAAAACGCCACACGTCTTCGATCTCGAAGTCATGTGCCAGCTCATGGACACGCCATGGCAATGCCCGATGCTCGTCAATTGAGACGCGATTCCTCATCAAGGGGGTCACGGTAACGGGCCTCGACGAGGTCTGAGGTCGCGAATTCGCAATAGCGCGAAAAATGTGCCATAGGTACACTGAACTCTCGCTGACACACAAGGAAATTGGTGGCTGACTCGCTTTTCTCGTTCGCTGGCCGAGACATGGCAATCGACCTGGGTACTGCAAACACGCTGGTCTACGTGCGCGGCCAGGGCATCGTCCTGAACGAGCCGTCGGTTGTCGCGATCAACACGCAAACCAACCGGGCGCTGGCCGTCGGCATGGAGGCCAAGCGGATGATCGGCCGCACCCCTTCCTACATTCAAGCCATCCGCCCGCTTCGCGACGGTGTGATCAGTGACTTCGACATTACCGAGAAGATGCTCCGCTACTTCATTCAGAAAGTGCACCGTCGTCGCTGGGCTCGTCCCCGGATCGTCATCTGTGTGCCATCTGGCATAACTGGCGTCGAGCGTCGAGCAGTGGAGGAGGCGGCCTACCACGCCGGTGCCCGCCGGGCCTACACGATCGAAGAGCCGATGGCGGCCGCCATAGGTGTGAATCTTCCGGTCCACGAGCCAACCGGCTCGATGATCGTTGATATCGGCGGAGGCACGACCGAGGTTGCCGTTATCTCACTCGGAGGCATCGTGGTGTCCAAGAGCATCCGGGTGGCCGGCGACGAACTCGATGAGGCCATCATCCAGTGGGTGAAGAAAGAATACAACCTCATGCTTGGTGAGCGGACGGCTGAGCAGATCAAGATGGCGATCGGTTCGGCCTACCCGTACCGGGATGAGCCTGCCGCCGAGGTGCGCGGTCGCGACCTGATTTCCGGGCTGCCGAAGACCGTAGTTGTCGCTTCCCAGGAGATCCGCGAGGCGATTGAGGAGCCGGTCCAGGCCATTATCGACGCCGTGAAGTTCACGCTCGACAAGACTCCGCCGGAGTTGTCTGGTGACATCATGGAGCACGGCATTGTCATTACCGGCGGCGGAGCGTTACTGCGCGGCACCGATGTGCGGCTGGCGCACGAGACGGGCATGCCCATCATCACGGTCGACAAGCCGCTTCATTCGGTGGTTGTGGGCTCGGGGCAAACCCTGGAGGAATTCGACGTGCTGCAAAGTGTGTTGATCTCGTCTGCCCGCCCGTAGGAGGCTTCTCAGCAATGCCAGTCACGCGCCTCGAAGACGAGCGGCCCCCCTACCCCCGGGCTGGCGCTCGGCGGTACCTTCCCCCCAGCTGTGCTGGGGGGACTGACATCTAAGAGCACCGTGCTCACCAATCAGCGTTTCGCTCGCTCCACCGCTCTGTTCATCTCGCTGATCACGCTCTCGTTTCTCTTGATGACATTCGACATCCGCACCGAAGGTGGCGGCGTGATCGGCACGCTCCGCGACGGTGCCCGCACTTTGTTTGACCCTGTCCAGTCGGCGGTTACGGCCGTCGTGCGCCCGGTGGCTGATGCCGTGGATGGCCTTGTGAACCTGGCGGGTTTGCGTTCTGAGAACGATCGGCTCCGAGAACAGCTCGAAGACGCCAACCGTATTCTCGTGGAGACCGAGAGCATCCGATCCGAGAACGAAGTGCTGCGTGAGCTGCTGCAGCTCGAGCTGCCGGGCGAGTTGCTTTCCCGAAGCACGGTGGCCCGCGTCCAGGCCGGTGGCAGCTCGAATTTTGATCTATCGATCGTTCTCGACAAGGGTGCCGATGAGGGCATCGCAATCGGCCAACCCGTTGTGAACCTGCAAGGCCTGGTTGGCCATATCGAAACGGTCACCTCACAGAGCTCAACCGTCAAGCTGCTCATTGATCCGGACCACGCGGTGGCAGTGCGTTTGGCGCCGAGCGACTACGTCGGCACGGCCGAGGGGCGTGGTTCGTCGGACCTCAAGTTCGTGAGCTCGCGAGCGGATGGCCCGGTAGCGGCCGGCGAAGTTGTGGTGACGTTCCCGAACCGATACCCGGCGGGCCTCGTGGTGGGTACTGTGGCTCGCTCGGCTGAGCCGGCGGCCGGCGCCGGAATTCAGACCACAATCGATCCTGCCGTCGACTTCGAGCGCCTCGACTTCGTGCGAGTTATCTTCTTCCTCCCAGACGCCGACCAGGGCGAGGAGGAGCCTGCCGAGGTAGACCCGGCAGACGAGAGCGTGCCGACGCCATGAGGTTCCGCAATCTCAATATCGGGTTGTTGGTCGGGGTGGTGGCGGTAATCCTGCAAACCACCGTTTTTGACCGCTATGTGGATCCGTTTGGTGTGGCTCCCGACTTCGTCTTGCTCGTCGTGGTTGCCGCCTCCTATCAGCTATCGGAGGAGGCGGCCATGCTGTTGGGCTTCAGCACCGGCCTGCTCACCGACCTGCTTGGAAACACGCTCCTCGGCGTCTGGGCGCTCGTGCTGACTGTTGCCGGATACGTCACGGTTCGTATCCGATATCGAGTGGAGGGCAACCCCTTTCTGACCCTCGCCTCCATATTCGCGCTCACGATTGCTGGTGAGTTGTTATACGCGATCCTGGGTACTCTCTTCGGTCAACAGGTATTTTCCGATGTGAACGCGTTCAAGAAGGTGCTGCTGGCCGCCGTGTACAACCTGCTCCTGGCCGCGCTGATCCTTCCTTTGATGGCTCGTCTGATGCAGAAGGACCCGGCGGCGGGGGTGTGGGCATGATCAACCCGTGGCGTCTCGCCACCCTCGGACTCTCATTTCTTGCTTTGTTCACGGTGTTGGGTGTCCGACTGTGGTTCTTGCAGGTGGCGGCCGTCGAAGAGAACGTCGCCAAGGCGTCGAGCAACCAGATTCAGGTCATATACCACCAGCCAACCCGGGGCGAGATTCGAGACATGAACGGGACCGTGCTGGCGGGGAGTCGGCCGTCACAGACGCTCCAGCTGGACCGAGGCAACGTCGACTCCGATCAGGAGGAGGAGCTCGTGCAGCGCTTGGCAGTCCTGCTCGGTGTCGACCAGGCCGAGATCCGTAACCCGATCAGTTCGGCCCGGCCCGGAACTGTCGTCACCCTGGCCCGCGACATCAGCGATGCCGTTGCGTTTGAGGTCCAGGAATACCAGGAAGATTACCCAGGGGTCGAGGTCGCGATTATTCCAGTCCGGGTCTATCCCTACGAATCGTTGGCGGCCCACATCATTGGCTACATCGGCAAGGCGACCGGGGCCGATATCGAGCGATACGGCGACCGTGTGAGAACCGACGAGGTGTTCGGCCGTTCCGGCGTCGAGCGGCAATACGACAACGTCCTGCGGGGCACCGAGGGGGCTGAGGTCTTTACCGTGAGCGCCGACCGAACCGTCTGGCAGTTCGCCGAAGAGGTCAATCCTGAGCCGGGATGGAGCGTCGTCCTGACCGCAGACCTCGATGTGAGCCGCGCCCTCAAGGAAGCCCTCGTCGCAGCGGTCGAGAATTCACGAGCGC
>JAUXJL010000237.1 GCA_030624805.1 Acidimicrobiia bacterium | reverse complement strand
CGAACTTTTTGCCTCCCATGATGGTGGCAACCTGGAACTCGTCGCTGGTCTCATCGCCCTTTGTCATCTTCTTGGCGATAATTTGCCCGACAATCCATCCTGCAACCTGGGCGGCGAAGATCCAAAGTAGCGCCCGGATCAGCTTTCGATTCATTTGTTCTCCTCCCTCAATGGAACTCAATGCCACAGTACGCCCCGCCAGAGCCAGTGTGAACAAAGATTTTCGCGTTCCGGCGATGGTGGAGGCGGCACCGGACCTCGCAACTGGCGACAACCCAGAAAGTGACGGATTCCAAGGCGATCAGCCGTCCTCATGACCGTTGTGCCACAGCGACAAGCCGCTCGTGTACGGACTGGGCGAAAGAGCGTGACATCAAGAGCAGATAGGAGGGTTCACCTTCCACGTCATCGCGCACCAGCTCGGTTGCCACTCCGGCCACGAGAGTGCGAGCCGCCGCCAGGTCGGGGGTCATGGCGTCGCTCAGGTCGAGGGCACAGACTCGCTCGAGCAGCGCTCGGGCCCCGGGCCCCGTCAGCCGCATTGCCGCCCGTACGTGAGTGATGTCCACCACTTCGCCACCGTCGGGACGATCACCGAGCACGATCCACTCGCCCGGGGAAACGGAGAACGCCAAGGAACTGTCGAATCGGCCGGCACGGCCCAGCTCGACGGCGAAGAGATTGTCCCATATGCGCCACTTGAGTCGAGTGGACTCGTCGACCAGCTGCACGGCACCGAAGTCCTCGACCGCAGCCGGGATCGGGCTGGCGAAACGAGGCTCAGCCACGGAGTCGCTCCCCGTCGATATCGAAGTGGGCGTGATGCTCCATCACCTCGGCGGGGGCGATGTCGCCGGAGGGCAGCCGAATAGTCACGGTGGTTCCCGGGATCGCCAGTTCTGCCTCCACCTGTCCAAGGCATACCGACCTGCCGAGGGTGGGGGACAGGCGGCTGGAAGTGATCCTGCCCCGCGTGCGATCTCCTTGTACGATCTGGCTTGCCTCGGGCGGCACCAACAGAGGATCAATCGTTTGTAGAGCAACCAGGCGCCGCTCCGGTCCGTTCTCGGCCTCCCAGGCCAGCTCGGGCTTGCCGACGAAATCCGCCTTTTCCTGCTTGATGGCCCATCCCATCCCGGCGGCATGCCCCCGGGTGAGCCCATCTGTGTCCTGGCCCACCACGAAGTGTCCCTTTTCCAGGCGCATGATCCTTTGCGCCTCCAGCCCAAAGGGGGCCACTCCGAGATGGGATCCGGCCTCGAGCAGTGCTTCCCACATGTGCAGGCCGAAACCCGCCGGGACGTGCACCTCGAAGCTCAGTTCACCCGTGAAGCCAATGCGCAACACGATGCAGGACTCCACTACGGCCACCGTACCAGTGCGGGCATGCATGTAGCCGAATTGGTCAGGCTCGAGGTCGATGTCCGCCACTAGCCGGCCCAACAGCTCGCGAGACTTGGGACCGGCCACGTTTATGGCGGCGTATCCATCGGTGACGGCCGTCATGCGGACCTCCCACGAGCGGAACCTGGTTTGCAGCCATTCGTCGAGCCAGTTCCACACTCGTCCGGCTCCCGACGAAGTAGTAGTCATGTAATAGTGTTGGTCACCGAGGCGGGCAGTCACTCCATCGTCGAGAACTACGCCGTCTTCAGCACACATCAAGCCGTACCGCACCCGACCGACGGCCAGCCTCGCCCACCTGTTGGTGTAAACGAACTCAAGCAACCGGGCTACGTCGCGGCCCCGCAAGTCGATCTTCCCCAAGGGGCTTACGTCGATGATGCCGACGTTCTCACGCGTATTGCGCACCTCGGCGGCCGGGTCGCCGTAGTGGTCGGGCCGAATCCACTGCCCGGCCACGATTGGGCTAGCGCCGTGCGTCTCGTGCCACGCGGACAGCGGCGAGCGCCGCACCGGATCCTCGTCGTCTCCCGCAAGGGCACCCAATGTGATCGGAGCATACGGCGGGCGCCAGGTAGTGGTTCCGATTTCGGCGATGCTTTGGTTGGTGGCCCTGGCGTGAACGGCCACCGCGTTGACTACCTCCAGCTTGCCCTGGATGGGGCCCATCGTGGCCGTCGTGTATCGCTTATTGAGCTCGATGGAGTCGTATCCCTCCGCCGCCGAGGATTCGAGATCTTTAGCCCGAACGTCCTCAGAGAAGTCCACGAAGCCGTCGGTCGGGCCCAGGAATAGCTCGACGTGGTCGGCCGGGGGTAAATGCGGTACCGGTTCCGGAGCGAAACCGCCCGGCTCAGGCTCCACCGCACGCGGCGTTGACCGTTGCCAGTCAGATTTCCGTCCCCGGGCCCGATGGGCGGCTTCGATGCCGATGGCGGCACCGTGGGCGACGAGCTCCTCGACGGTTCCATCGCCGACGATTCCTCCCGCTGCCATCACGTCGTCGGGCAGCGCCGCTGGTAGGAACCGAGCAGCACGGGGCTCGTATACAGGTCGGTCGCCGGCCATATTGAGCAGCGAGGTGGGAGTGGTCCACCCTACGGCGGTCACAAGCAGATCTGCGTTAATCGTACGCCCATCGGAAAGCTCGACCGCCTGCAAACCTGCCCGACCACGCGCCCGGACTACACCGCGGTCGGCCCGGCGCATGTCGACGACTTCTGCGATCTCGATTCCGGCTCTTGCGAGATCGGCCGCGGCAGCATCGCCGGACTCGTTGGCGGTCGCCACCACGGCTCTGGTGCCGGGTGCCACCGCCCACAGATTGATAAGTCGGCGGACAGCAGTCGAGAGCATCACTCCGGGCAGGTCGTTGCCTTCGAAAACGTAGGGCCGCTCAATGGTCCCTGCTGCCACTACGAGGGTCTTGGCACGGGCCTTGACCAGCGACTCTTCGTGGTGGGTGGCTCCGCGTTGCACTACCGCCACCCAATTGTGGTCGTAGCGGCCGGTGACCACAGAGTTCGTTAGCACCTCGATGCCAGGTTCGGCGTCCACGTTCTCCCTGAGCTCGTCGAGTGCCGAGGACCCCGGGCCATAAACGAGATGGCCACCGAGCCCGTGTTCCTCCTCCACGAGCATGACCTTTGCCCCAGCCCGGGCCGCAGTGATGGCCGCCGCCATTCCCGCCGGCCCACCTCCGGCGACGAGGACGTCTGGATGCGCGAAGCGCTTTTCGCGGTGCACGGTTGGTGTGTGCGGGTCGATGCTGCCGCCGGAGCTGAACCTCCGCAGCGTCTGTTGGTAGAGCGGCCGAAGAGCCCGGGGCCGCATGAATGTCTTGTAGTAGAAGCCCGGGGACAGAAAGCGGCCGAAGAGCTGGTTAGCCGAGCGGGCATCGACCCTGAGCGACGGCCAGGCATTCTGCGGTGCGACGTCCGCCCCGGGCGTGAGGAGACGATGGCCGGCGCGGACATTCGGCTCATCGGCAACCTGGACGAACAGGTTCGGGTCATGGAAGCCGGCAGTGAGGATCCCCCGCGGTCGGTGATACTTGAAGCTGCGGGAGAAGACCCGAACGCCAGCCGCAGCCAGGGCTGAGGCGATGGTGTCGCCCGCCAGGCCGGAATACCATCGACCGTTCCACAAGAAGTCGAGTGGTTGGGCGCGATCGATCACCTCGACCGGCTGCGGTGGGAGGCGGGCCGACATCAGTCGTGACCCTCGGACGCATCCCGGACCCTGCGAATCTCGTTAGTGATGGTGTTGCGTTCGATGTTCAAGAAACGGCGACAGCCCGCGACATGGAACCATTGCTCGGTTTGCCACCCGGCCACGTTGGCGCGGTCATACAAGTAGCTGCGCCAGGTATCCGGCGAGGCATCGGCGCCCGGCCGGGAGCTGGCCTCACCTCCGAAAGCAAACTCGTCGCTGTTGCGGGGCCCGCAGTGGGGGCACACGATCAGCAGCACGGGTACCCCTCAGAACCCAACGGCGGCAGCCCCCTTCTCGGCGGTGAGGTCTCCGCGGGCGAATCGATCCAGTCCGAACGGTGCGATCAATGGTGGCACCGAGCCCGTTGCCACCATCGCTG
>JAUXJL010000080.1 GCA_030624805.1 Acidimicrobiia bacterium | reverse complement strand
TTTGGGATTGGTGGCCTCTCCGTTGGCGAGACTCCCGAAGATCGGGATCGGGCCATAGATGCAACCGTGTCCGAGCTGCCGGCCAACAAGATCCGCTATCTCATGGGGATCGGAGACACCGAAGGCGTCCTGAGCGCAGTAGCCGGTGGCTGTGACCTATTCGATTGTGTTTGGCCGACCCGGCTCGCTCGCCATGGGAAAGTGTTTACCGAGCAGGGTGATTACTCGATCAAGCGGGCCGAGTTCGCCGACGACGATCTGCCATTAGAAGATGGATGCGACTGCCTCACGTGTCGCCGCTACAGCCGCGCCTATCTCCGCCATTTGAAGGTAACCGGAGAGTTGTCGGCCCAGCGATTGCTCAGCATCCACAATCTCCGTTACACGATGCGTCTCATGGCCGCGGTTAGAGCCGCCATCGAAGCAGGTCGCTTCGAGGCCTTCCTGGCAGAGCGCACCACTCTTCGTCGGAGCGAGCGGTGAGCTGCACAAATTTCGGTGGCTCCTTTCCGACTCCGGCGCTCCCGTCATCGGCCTCTGTCGCGGCGCATCGATTCGATGCGCCACTAGTACGATCCTGTCTCGATGTTGATTGCACAAGCCTCGGGTGACGGGTCGAGCGGCGTCATAAGCCTGCTTCTGATCGTTGCCATATTCGGAGGATTGTTCCTCTTCACCAGCTTTCGCCAGCGGAGGCGGGTTCGGGAGCGGGACGCTTTCCTCGAGACATTGGTGATGGGGGACGAGGTTCGGTCGTTTGGCGGGGTGGTCGGAATAGTCACGTTCATCGACGACGACCATGTGGTGATTGAGAGTGAAGGCACCCGACTCCGGCTGGTACGGGCGGCGGTGGCGGCCCGGGTCAGCGACGAATGACCGCCTGGCAGGAGGGGCAGGATCCGGCTGGGGGAGAGACCGCCGCCACCAGCCGTTCGAGCCGAATTATTGCCATCCTCGTGATGATTGGTCTCGGCTGGGGAGGGTTGGCAGCCGTGTACGCCACCGACACCACCCCCAAGCTCGGGCTCGACCTGGCGGGGGGCACCTCGGTCATCTTGCGGGCGCCGTCGGGCACGACCAGCGAGCAACTCGACCAGGCAGTCAATGTGATGCGGAAGCGGATTGAAGCTCTCGGCAACGTGCAGGAACCCGTTATTCAGATAGCAGGCAACAACAACATCATTGTCCAGCTGCCGGGTGTAACCGATCGAGAACGCGCCCTCGAGGCGATTGGCTCGACCGGGCAGCTCTCGTTCCGAGCGGTCCTGAACGATGGCCTGCTCGGCCCGCTCGGACCACCGATCGACGCGTCTGAAGATGACCCGAGTCAACCTGCCACGCTCTCCAATCTCGATCCGCTCGAAGGTCCGCTGGCGGTTGACGGGGCGTTCGCGTTGGGGGCAGACATCACCGACGCGTCGGCGGTGTTTACGCAGTTTGAATGGGTGGTCTCACTCGACTTCACGAGCGAAGGCGACGATAAGTTTGCCGCCGCCACCCGGACGGCCGCCGGTTTTCCGGTGGGCGACCCGCGACGTCGGTTTGCCATAGTGCTCGACGGAACTGTGATCTCGGCGCCGCAAGTGGCTGCGAGCGTCGATCCAAATGTTGGCATTTCGGGCGGAGCTCAGATCACACTCGGAGGCGCCGACGATCCTGAGCAGGAAGCTCGCGACCTCGAGATCGTCCTCAAGTTCGGAGCGTTGCCGATCGTGCTCGAACGTGAACAAGTGCAATTCGTTTCGGCTTCGCTGGGACGTGATTCACTCAACGCCGGGCTCATCGCCGGCTTCGCCGGGTTGGCCCTGGTGGCGGTTGCCATGGTGTTCTACTATCGCATTCTCGGGCTGGTGACGGTGCTGGGGCTTTCCATCTTTGGTTCGCTGGTGGTTGGGGCCTATTCGGTGTTGGGAGCCAGCCAGGGGCTCACCCTCACCCTGGCCGGTGTGGCCGGAATCATCGTTTCGGTCGGCATCACCTCGGACTCATACATCGTCTACTTCGAACGCATCAAGGAAGAGATCCGGCACGGCCGAACGGTGGAAGACGCCGTCGAAGAGGGTTTCAGCCGGGCTTTCCGCACCATCCTGACTGCCGACACCGTCTCGTTCACCGGCGCGATTCTGTTGTGGTTTATCGCGATTGGTCCCGTGAAAGGTTTTGCGCTTGCGCTCGGCCTCGCCACTCTCATCGACGTGTTCGTCGCCTACTTCTTTACCCGTAACGCGGTCGCCTTGCTGGCGAGCACCCGGCTGGGGGAGGGCGGGGCGTTCAGCATCCGAGGAACTACCGGCAAGGATCTCAGAGAGGTACCGGCATGAGCGTTTTAACCCGCCTCTATCGGAACGAGACGACGTTTGACTTTGTCGGTCGCAAGCGAATCGGCTTCACGATCTCGGCGATTCTGCTGACGGTATCGGTGGGATCCCTGCTGGTGCGGGGCCTCAATCTGGGGGTGGACTTTGAAGGCGGAACCGTCATCGAGGCCTCTAATGAGGCGGGAGCGACCGTTGCCGACGTGCGAGACGCCCTTCGTCCCTTCGGGCTCGAGGCCGCCACCATCCAGCTCACGAGCGGCGGCGCTGAGGGAATCAGGGTCCAGGCGGAAATCATCGAAGATCCGGTCGTAGAAGAATCGGTTGTGACCGCGGTGGCGGTGGTGGCCGGCGTTGCCGCCAATGAGGCTTCGGTCACCGCCGTCGGCCCTGCCTTCGGGGAGGAGATCGCCCGCTCGGCAGTGAGGGCCCTCGTGATCTTCCTGATCGTCGTGTCCATTTTTATTGCCTGGCGCTTTGAGTGGAAGATGGCGCTGGCCGGTTTGGTAGCCCTCTTTCACGATCTCATCCTCACCGCCGGCGTGTACTCCATCACCGGTTTCGAAGTCACGCCGTCAACGGTGATTGCCATCTTGACGATTCTCGGGTATTCGCTGTACGACACAGTTGTGGTGTTCGACAAGATCGTCGAGACCGTGCAGATCAGTGAGGGCCGGCGGACCCTCAAGCAGGTAATCAACGACTCGATGAACGCGGTTCTCATGCGTTCCTTGAACACCTCTCTCACGAGCCTTCTGCCGGTCGGCAGCCTGCTATTTGTCGGCTCCTACTTGCTCGGCGCTACGACACTTCGTGATTTCGCGCTGGCGCTCTTCGTTGGTGTGGCAGCCGGCACCTACTCATCGATCTTCGTTGCAGCACCGTTGCTGGCTACGTGGAAAGCAAACGAACCGGAATGGCAGGAGATCGAGGCCGCCCCTCCCAAGCCCGACCGAGCCCCCCCTCCGAAGGAGAAGAAGGCAAAGAAGTCGCCGGAGAGGCCCCCCGCTCCCGCGGTCGGGCCCAAGCCCCGGCCCCCCAAAAAGGGCAAGCGCCGCCGGTAGTGTGTCGGGCTGTGCGGCCCGACGCAGGTAGACTTCTCGCGTGAAAGTCCTGACAGACCTGATTCGCGACATACCTGATTTCCCCGAGCCGGGGATCATGTTCAAGGACATTACGCCCCTGCTCGGTGATCACAACGGGTTACAAGTCGCCGTCGGCGCGCTCGTCGACCACTACCGGGCGGCGGAGGTCACTCAGGTGGCCGGAATCGAGTCGCGGGGGTTCATCTTCGCGGCCCCGATCGCGCTCAGCCTCGGAGCAGGCTTCATTCCCATTCGTAAACCGGGCAAGCTGCCCTATGACGTTGTCCGAGAGGACTACCAACTCGAGTACGGTTCCGACTCGCTCGAGCTACACAAGGACGCGGTGAAGGCAGGAGACCGGGTCCTCATCATCGATGACGTGCTGGCGACGGGCGGCACGGCGATCACTGCCGCCAAACTGATTGAGCGGCTTGGGGCAACCGTGGTGGGGATAGGCGTCATGGTGGAGCTGGAGTTCCTGGGAGGCCGGCAGCGGCTCGATGGGTATGACCTGATTTCGCTCGTTCAATATGAGCAGCCCTGAGCCCACCCCGAGCTCGACGCCCCGCGAAGCCTTTGATCGCGTGGTGGAGTCCTACCTCGACCAGCATCCCGAGGCTTCGACCGACATTCTGGAACGGGCCTTCGCCCTCTCCGAGAGCATGCATGAGGGCCAAACTCGTAAGACCGGTGAGCCCTTCATATTTCACCCCCTGGCGGTGACCCAACTCTTGGCCGACTATGGCCTCGACGAGCCGACCCTGGCAGCCGGCATTCTGCACGACACGGTTGAGGACACAGACGTAGACCTCGACGAGCTGCGACGTGACTTCGGCGCCGAAGTGGCGGACCTCATTGACGGAGTTACCAAGCTGCATCGAGTCGACTTCGAAGATCGGGACGAGGCTCAGGCTGCCACAATCCGCAAAATGGTCATTGCGATGGCAGACGACGTCCGGGTGCTCGTGATCAAGTTGGCTGATCGTCTCCACAACGTGCGAACCTTGGGCCCCTTCGATTCCGATAAACAGCATCGAATAGCCCAGGAGACGGTGGATGTATACGCCCCGCTTGCCCACCGCCTTGGGATGCAAGAGATCAAACACGAGATGGAGGATCGGTCTTTTGCCATCCTTCACCCGCGCCGAAATCGGGAGATCAACGACTTGCTCGCAAAACGAGCGCCGGCCCGCGAGGGGGTTATTGAGGCTGCCACCCGGGAGGTCTCGGCTGCACTCGCGAGCGCCAGTGTGAAAGCCGACGTAACCGGTCGTCCCAAGCACGCCTATTCGATATATCGCAAGATGATCGAGACCGGGTACCCGTTCGAGGAAATCCATGACCTCATCGGCATCCGCATCCTCACCGAAGACATCACCGACTGTTATGCGGCGCTCGGGGTCGTCCACACTCTCTGGGCACCCGTCCATGGCCGCTTCAAGGACTACATCGCCACTCCCAAGTTCAACCTGTATCAGAGCCTTCATACGACGGTGCTCGGCCCGGCCGGAAAGCCACTCGAGGTGCAGATCCGGACCGGGGAGATGCATGCCCGCGCCGAGCGGGGTGTGGCAGCACATTGGAGCTATAAGGAGGGGGCGGCACCCGGCGACCTGGCCTGGATGGCCGACATTCACTTCCTGCGGGACACTTTTGCCGACCCGGAGGAGTTCTTGGCCGGGCTCAAGATTGACCTCTATCGCGATGAGGTGTTCGCAGTCACGCCGAAGGGCAAGGTCGTGACTTTGCCGAAAGGGGCCACACCGGTCGACTTTGCGTACGCCATCCACACCGAAGTTGGCCACAGGTGTGTGGGCGCCAAGGTGAATGGGCGCCTCGTCGCGCTCAACACTCGGCTCAAGTCGGGCGACATCGTCGAGATATCGACGTCGCGTTCCCAATCTGCTCATCCGAGCCGGGATTGGCTCAAGTTCGCTCAGACATCACGGGCCGCCGCCAAGATTCGCCAATGGTTCAATCGCGAGCGGCGCGAGGAGGCCCTCTCCTCGGGCAAGGACGAGGTGCGCACCGCACTCGCCCGGGAGGGACTCGGGTTGTCGGGCGCCCAGCGTGACCGGATGCTCGAGGAGGTTGGCCATGCGCTCAGCTACCAGGACTTAACCACGTTGTATGCCGCTATCGGAGAGGGGCACGTCTCGTCCGCTACTGTCGTGGCCCGTCTGGTTCGTCTGGCCCGCCCTGATGAGTTCGGCGGGGAGCCCGACGCCGAGCTGTTGCCGCCGCGGTCCCGCTTCCCGGGCGGGCTTGCTCCGGAGATTGCCGTCGAGGGGCAAGAGGATCTGGCCGTGCGACTTGCCCGCTGCTGCGGGCCGGTGCCCGGCGACGACATTGTGGGATTCGTCACCGTCGGGGGCGGCGTGTCGGTCCACCGGGCAGATTGCACCAACCTGGGAGATCTCACGGAACGCTCGGAGCGAATGATCGACGTGGCATGGTCGCGAACCCGCCAGTCGAGCTTTGCAGTGTGGATTCAGGTCGAAGCTCTCGACCGGCCGGGCTTGCTGAGGGACGTAACGGCCGTTCTCTCCGACCTGGGAGCCAACATCTTGGCCTCATCGTCGGTCGTGAGCCAGGATCGCACCGCCACGCTCCGTTACGAAGTCGAGCTATCAGACCCGAGCCAGATGGAACGCGCCATCGGTGAGCTACGCGACCTGGATGGTATCTATGACGCCTTCCGAGTCCAGGCGGTCGACTGAACGCTTACTTGGCCCAGTCGGGGATGGCCAGCTCACGCCAGTCCTGCCACCACCACCGGTCGTTGACCAGCGGGAAGTAGGGGGGCCGGATGTTCTGGAGCCGGGGGTCGAATCCGTAGTTGCGGGGAGTGAAGGTGCCCGACATGGCACCGGTGCCCTGTGAAGTCAGGGAGCCCCGGAATGTGAACTCGGTGGTGGCACTGCTGGCGCCACAGGTGGTTCCCCGGAACACGCCGCCCTGAGTCAGCAGCGACGCCTCCAGGAGAAGGTGATTGCCCGACGCCTGGCCCGCTTCCTTCCGAAGATACGCCTCGCCGGAGGCGATGAGGGCGGCCACGGCGGTTCCTCCCGGCATAGATCCGTCCCGCACGTCGACCATGATGGACTTGTTCTGCATGATGAATTGCTGGCCCGAGGTGGGAAGTCCGGGGATCGTGTCGCCGTTATCGCCGGCGTAAATGGTGAAACTGCCTTCGATCCTGGCGAAGGTTCCAGGCTCGTCACGATCGCCGACGATTACGTCTCCGTTTACCCACACCGCCCCGTTGGCCGGGATCGGAATCGTACCGAGCGAGTTCCAACCTGACTCCAGGTGTCCGTCATCGTTGAAAACGTTTCCGCACGAGCTCGGATTCATGCTCGTCGAGTTCCACCAGATCTTGAAGGCCCCTCCGGTGCCGTTGACGATGGGCTCGACCAGATACGAGTTGGCACCAGGTTGATTCAGGCACAGGCCGCCACCGAGGCAAGCGGCGGTTTTTACAGCCTGAGTCTGTTGCCAGATGGTGTTGAAATCGAAGCTGGCCAGCGATGTTTCGGCGAAATCGTTGTACAGGGGTGGGGTCTGGCCCGCTACCGGATCACCGACGTAGGCGACTGCCCCATCTTCGTATATTGGCGTCGTATATCCCGAACCCTGCCCGATTTGGTCGCGGGCGAAGATGTCGTCGTGAACCTTGTTACCGGCGGTGAAGTCGAGATCGCCGTTGGCGAAGATCTTACCGGTGATGTCGGCTCCGGCCCCGTACCGGAGGTCGCCGTTCGAAGACCGGACATATTCTGAGAGCGACTCGGCCCTCATGGATGCGCTCACCGCCCGAATTTCTGTACCGATGAGGTTGCGGCCGGTGACCGACACGAGAAGCGGGTTGGGGCCGGACGGTGGGGAAACCTCCATCTGAATCTCGACCCGTTCTCCGGTGGTCGTCCCGGCGATGAGTGGGCTCTCGTACCAGCCGGCGCCCGGATCCTCGTAATCCCAGGCAGTGCACTGGAGGTCGGCCCAGGTCTGACCCGGCTGGCGAACCACCCCAATGCTGGCCGGGATGGATGAGGTGGTGCACTCGCGGGCCCGCTCAGCATCGTCGACCCTGACGTCGTAGTAGAGACCGTCCTCTGTGAGCAGCGCGGCATACCGCTCGAGTTGGGCTTCGGCGGATGCCAGCACCCGGTCCTCCCGGTACACCCGGTATGACTCCTCAATCTGGCGTTCCGAATTCGACATAAGGAGGAAGGCCAGCATGGCAACGACCATGAAGCCCATCACGACGGTGATCATTGCGAAGCCGGATTCGTCCCGGTGGAGCACGCTATTTCGCATTACGGATCCTTACTTGCTCGGTTATTTCGACGTTGGCGACGGCCCCGAACTCAGCGGGATCGGCCCGCAGTTTGATCTCAACCAGACTGAAGTCACATGGCGACCCGCCGGCTTCGTCGCAGGCTGTGATGTCGACGATCGTGCCCCCCGTCCATACCTGGCCGACAAATGTTGGTGCGGTGGCGGATGCGATGATTCCCGTGGCCTCGACGGAGGTGAACAGCGGTGTGGTCTGGTAGGCGGGCGGATCAGAGGCGGGTACCCGGGGATAGACGGCCTTCATCAGGTCGCAGCCGGTCGTGCAATCACCCTGCAGCCAGTAGCGATGAAGCTGTAGATCGGCGCCACCGTTCAGGTAGGACAGGAACTGGATCTCATCCCACGCGAGCTCTTGC
>JAUXJL010000007.1 GCA_030624805.1 Acidimicrobiia bacterium | reverse complement strand
GGTGTGGACGTCAACGCCGACCCTTCCGCCCTCGGGGGCGTAGCGGAGAGCGTTCTCGACCAGATTCGACACAACCTGTGAGATCCGCACCGGGTCGGCCTCGGTCGGTTCGGACGCCTCGGCGCTGATTGCGAGTTGGAGCGAGGCGGCCGTCGCCCGCGGCCGATACTCCTCTGCCACACCCCGCACGAGGCCACCGATATCCACCGGTTCGGTTCGGAGCGTGAATTCCCTCGCCTCGAGCCGAGACAACAACATCAGGTCCTCGACGAGCCGCGACAGCCGGCCGCTCTGACGTTGCAGAGCCGCTCCAACCTTGGGCAGGTCGTCGACGCCGATCTTGCCGTCGGCCAGCGTCTCGGCATAACCGGCAATGCTCGTGAGGGGTGTTCTCAGGTCGTGACCCACGTTCATGAGGAAGTCCTGCTCGCGATTGGAGGCCGCCTCCAATCGCTCCGCCATGTCGTTGAAAGTGTCTGCCAGGTGGGATACCTCGTCGTCCCCGTCGTCTGTGACTCGAGCGGTCAAATCCCCGCTCGCGACCCGGCTGGCCGCTTCGTCGACCCGCGACAGGCGGGCGGCCAGTCGACGAGCCAGCATGCCGGCCAAAACGCCTACCAGAATGACGGCGGCGCCCAGAGCCAGCAAGAAGGCGCGGAAAACGACGCCTCGCCCGAGCAGGCCGGACTCGCGCCCAACGAGAACTGCCAGCGTGAACTGGCGACTTCCCGAATCGATGGTCCGGGCCACCACTACCACCTGGGCGCCGTTCACCTCTCCGTCGAACTCCCGCGTGGTGCCGGGAGTGAACACGACCTCGTCGAGGCCGAGCGCCGGCACCAGCTCGCTCGTGCTCGGGACGACCAGCTTGCCCTGGCGAACGGCGGCCAATTCAACGTAGTCGTGGCCTCCGATGAGGGCGGCTGTGGCCAGCAGGTCCCGAACCGTGCCCTCGTTCAATAAATTACGGAGGGCGGCGTCACCTCGCTGTCGAGCCCGCTCGACAGACTCCTCGGCCTGGCGCCCGATCGCTTCGGCTTGCCGGCTCAGCTCCTCCACTTGATCGGCCCGGGCCTGGCGATTTGTCCCGACGCCGGCCACCACACCTCCCACAATGAGCGCCAGTGCGGCCGCCGCCATGATGCTCCAGAAAAATTGGCGGCGCATCAGTGAGATGTGCGATGGGCCACTAGCGGCCCATCTTGTAACCGACGCCCCACACCGTCTCAATCGGGACGTCGGGAAGTTTCTTGCGAAGCTGGCGGACATGCACGTCGACTGTGCGGCTCTCTCCGAAGTAGTCGTAGCCCCAGACGGCTTCGAGCAGCTGGCTGCGACTCAGCACGATGCCCCGGTTACGCGCCAGGTGCCAGAGCAGATCAAACTCTCGAGCAGTTGGCTCCACAACGTCGCCGGCCGGCGTACGGACGGTCCGACGGCCGCTATCGATCTCGAAATCAGCGATAGTGATGGCGGCCGGGGCCTCAGGTTGCTGCTCAGACCGCCGGAGAACGGCTTTGACCCGGGCAACCACCTCCCGTGGCGAAAACGGCTTGGTTACGTAGTCATCGGCACCGATCTCCAGGCCGACCACCTTGTCGATCTCGTCATCTCGGGCCGTCAGCATGATGATGGGAACATCGCTGGTAGCCCGGATCTGGCGACAGACCTCCATGCCGTCGATTCCGGGAAGACCGAGGTCCAACAATACGGCCCGGGGCGACCGCTCCGTCATGAGACTGAGGCCTTTCTCGCCGGAGGCAGCGTGCAGCAGCCGAAACCCCTCCTTCTCGAATACGAGCCGAAGGAGGTCGGCGATCTCTTCCTCGTCTTCTATGAGGAGAACGATTCCGTCCATCTTGATAGAGCCTCCTTACCAATTATGAGCAGACTGTTAACAGTCGATGCGGCTTTTCCCTCAGATCAAGGGAAGAGCACGAACCATCGCAGTCGCCGCCCCACCCTCCCAGTGGATTTCGACCTCGGTTCCTGGTTCGACTTCGCGGCGAATGAGGCCGAGGCCGACCGGGGCCCCGACCAGCAGTGACTCGGAGACGGAGGTGATGGATCCGACCGACTTGGGCCCGGCCATCACACTTGCCCCGGAGGGAGGCAGGGAGTTCTCGGTGAGAACCAAACCTCGCAGATGGCGGTTGACATGGCCGCGCGAGTCGATGCGAGCCACCAGTTCCTGTCCCAGGTAGCAGCCCTTGCTGAAAGACACGGCGTCGGGTACTACCCCGGCCTCCTGGGGAATAGTGGACTCGTCGACGTCCTGTCCCATCACCGGCTCGCCCATCTCGACGCGGGCCGCCGTGTAGGCCAACCTGCCGACCCGACGGCTGCCCGCCTCCACGAGCTGGTCAACATCAGTGCCGGCGACGAAGAACCGCTCCAGCCGTCCGAGGGAGCCCGGGAGCACGGCGGGGCCGACGACGAGCCCGGCTGCTTCGAGCACCCCAGACGAGCCCGGCCCAACCAGATCCAAGGTGGGCTCGGCCTCGCCAATTGTTAGGTCAACCCGCAGCTTGAAACGCGTGAGATCCTCGATCACTGAGGGGGCTGATTCTCGATCTGTAACGATCATGAACTCGTCACCAAAACGAGCGACCCACAGGAGGGCTCGCAACTTACCGCGCGGCCCCAACAGCAGGGAACGAACTACGGCACCGTCGGCAAGCCCCACCAGATCCTGACTGAGGAGCGAGTCGAGAAAGCTCTCGGTGTCGGGCCCGACCACCCGGACCAGGGCGTGCTGGCCGCCAATCACACCGGCCGACTGATGAAGCACCTCATACTCGCCTGTTACATCACCAAAACTGTCGGCCGTCATATGTGTTGCGCCCCGGCGATGGCTGCCAGCACCGCGGCCGCCTTGTTGAGGCACTCCTGGTATTCGGAGGTCGGATCGGAGTCCGCCACCACCCCGGCACCGGCCTGCACCCACGCCACATCGCCTTTAGCCACCATCGACCGGAGTGCGATGGCTGTGTCGAGGTTGCCGCTGAAATCGATGTAGCCGACCGCGCCCGCATACGGGCCCCGGGCTACCGGCTCGAGCTCATCGATAATCTCCATGGCCCGCACTTTGGGAGCGCCGCTGACTGTTCCGTGGGGAAAAGTGGCCCGAAGCACGTCGACGGGGCCCGTCCCGGGCCGTAAGGTCCCGGACACCCCTGAGACGATGTGCATGACATGGGAGTATCGCTCGATCGCCATGAGCTCATCCACCTGGACACTGCCGAATTCGGCCACCCGTCCGAGGTCGTTACGAGCCAGGTCGACCAGCATGACGTGCTCGGCCCGTTCTTTCGGATCGGCCAACAGCTCCTCTTCGAGCGCCCGGTCCAACGCCGGGGTGGCACCCCGGGGCCTGGTTCCTGCGATCGGACGGCTGAACACCTTGCCACCCCGGGCCCGCACCATGATCTCGGGCGACGAGCCGGCGATGGCTACATCGTGGTCCCGGACGAAGAACAGGTACGGCGATGGGTTGATGAGTCGCAGCGCCCGATAGACGGCGAAGGCATCTCCGTCGAAAGGAACCTCGATTCGCACCGATGGCACAACTTGGAACACATCACCGGCATAGACATAGTCAACCGCCTTCTTGACGGCGCTCTCGTATTCGGTTTGCGTGAGGTTGGTGATCGTCCCGGCCGGAGCCTCGGAAAACTCAGGAGCAGTGACCGGTTGGTACTCGGCCCCGGTCCCGAGCCGCCTGGCAACCCGCTCGAGCTCGAGCTTTGCCTCTAAATATTGGGCAGCCGGGTCCTCACCGACGTACACATTCCGAATCAACAGGATGGTGTCACTCAACCGGTCGAGGGCGGCGAGGGAGCCAACGAACTGCCAGAGTTGGTCTGGCAGGCCGCGATCATCCTCGGGACGGTCGGGAAGCTGCTCGACGTAACGAACACAGTCATATCCGAGGTAGCCGACGATGCCGGAGTGCAGCGGTGGGAGGTTGGGGAGCGCAGGAGTCTGGTAACGGGCCAGCAGCCGTTCGAGCACTTCCAGCGGGTCGCCATCCGGAACGTCGACGGCAGCCCCGGTAACGGTTGAGACGCCATCGGTGGTCGTGAGAGTGAACGCTGGATCCCACCCGACAAATGACCACCGCCCCCACCGCTCACCACCCTCGACGGATTCGAGTAGGAACCCCGGTTGAGCCCCGACCAGCTTCTCAAAAACCGTCACGGCGGTTTCGCGGTCCCCCACTACCTCGAGAGTAAGGGGAACCACCGAGTATTCGGCCGCCAGCTCCATGAATTCTGGCTTCGTAAGCATGCTCGAAGGTTAGGAGGTGTCGCTACTCAGTCAGACAGTATTGAGGCTGTCGAGCCCGACGTTGCGAAGAAGCTCACCGAACCAGGCCGACAGGTCGGTGATCTGATCCGTGACGAGCAGCACCCCGAACCCGGCCAACAGGAGACCCGACACTGCCTGGATTGGACGGAGATACGGCTTGATGGCATCGAACCCGGCCAGCGCCTTGTTGGCCGCCAGGGCAGTCGCCAGGAACGGCACTGCCAATCCGAGCGAATAGGCCATCAGCAATGTGACTGCTTCCCAATTCCCACCTGAGCCGGTGGCGCCGACTGCGAGAATCGAACCAAGCACCGGACCGATGCATGGGGTCCAGCCGAACCCAAACGCCACACCCATCAGCGGCGGTGCAAACGCCCCGAGTCGCGAGGGACGCACTTCCAGGCGCCGCTCCCTCATCATCGGAAGCAGGAACTGCGGATTCCAGAGAGCCGTAACGAACACGAACAACCCCATAACGATGACGAACCACCCTGCCCAGATCACCCATCGGTTCCCAGGCAAGGCCCAGCTGGCTCCCAAACCCCAGGCGATAAACACAGCCGTGAATCCGGCCACAAACAAGAGCGTGACGCGTACCATTCGAATTGGTGAGGCCCGGCCATTCTTGAGATCCTCGGCTGAGTACCCCGACATGAGTGAGAGATAACCGGGGAGGAGAGGCAGTACGCACGGCGAAACAAAGGAGAGCGCACCGAACACAAATGCCACGCCGACCGCGACCAGGTTGACTTCTTCGATGGTCATAGGAGCTTCCAAGGTTGTAACGGCAGGCATCAAGCACCGGTTCCCCGGTAATGTCCACCCCTCATGCCCACGATAGATGACTTCGAAAGTCTCACGATACGAGTTGGTACGGTGGTGCGGGCCGAGGCGAACGAGGCGGCCCGTCACCCGGCTCTCAAGCTGTGGATCGACTTCGGCGATCTCGGCGAGCTCCAGTCCTCGGCCAAGATCACAGATCGTTACGGGCCGGCAGATCTCATCGACCGCCAGATCGTGGCGGTCACCGGCTTGGCGCCGATGCGGGTGGGCGGGTTCCGCTCCGATGTGCTTGTGCTCGGGGCCATGGAGAACGGCGAGGTGGTACTGCTCAGCGTCGATGACGCGGTGCCCCCCGGAAGTGTGGTGGCGTGACCAATCGGTTCACTCACAACGATCGTCGCATCACCACCCTCATGGTCGTGGCCGGTTTTGTGCAGGCGTTTGCAGGAAGCCTGCTGGTGGTGACCCTGGCGTTCTCCCGACCCGATCTCGACCTGAGCAAGGGAGATGCCAGTTGGATTCTGGCCCTCATCAGGCTCGGAAGTTTCACCGCCGTCGCATACGGCATCTGGGGCGATCGGCTTGGTCGACGCCGCCCACTGCTGGTCGCATTCATAACGCTCCTGCTGGCGAACGTGGCCACGGCACTCGTTCCGGGTGTTGTGGGATTCACACTTCTCCAGGCCCTCGTCCGGGCAGCCTCGGGAGCCGTCGCCGCGCTGGCCATCGTGTATTTGGCCGAAGAGGTGAGCCCACACATTCGGAGCTACGCAATGGGAATCTGGGGAGTGGCGGGAAGCCTGGCCGGTGGATTGGCCTTCCTGCTGGCACCGCTCTTCGAGCTGCCGGCGGAGCGGTGGCGATGGATGTTCGGGCTGAGCGCCATCGGGTTGCTCGCCTACCCCCTGTTGGCTCGATTTCTCACCGAAAGCCGGGCCTTCCGCACCCCGGTCGACCGCCCGCCGGTGTTCGACGTGCTCACCGGCCAGACCGGCCGGTACTTCTGGCCGCTCGCCGTGGCCATGCTGGCGGTGGGCGGCTTCAGCGGCGTGGCGGTTAGCTTCGCCTCCGACTACCTCATCAACGACCTCAACTGGTCGGTGCTCGCTTCAAGCCTCACCATCATTTCGGCTGGAGCCCTCGGCGCCACCGGGCTGCTGATCGGAGGGCGGGCGGCCGACGTGTGGGGCCGGCGCCCCGTCATCGTGCTCGGAATGGCCCTGGGCGCCATCGGCGGCTCTGCCTTCTATTGGCAGCGCGGCCCACTCCTCATCGTCTGGATCGTGATCGGCAGCTTTGGCTCCAGCATCTTTGTCCCGGCCATATCAGCGCTCCGCAGCGAATTGTTCCCCACCCAGAACCGGGTAGTGGCCGGAGCCTTGCTCTCGGCGATGAGCGTTACCGGCGCCATCCTCGGGCTCGGTTTGGGAAGCCTCACGATCGACAGCTGGGGCCTACCAAAAACGGTCACCGTTCTGGCCGCGATCGCGGCCAGCTCGATCCCCCTCATCCTCACCTTGCCTGAGACCAAGGGGGTGGTGCTCCACCACGAAACACCGGCCACAGCGCCCGCCCAGGCCGCAGTTCAGGTGGTGCCGGGTGACGAAGCCTGAACTACGCGGGGGCCACCCGGAGTGAGCCTCCAGGCCGGAAGTGCCACCAGCCGAGCGTGACGGCGCGCACCACAGTGAGGATGCCGAGACCAGCCCACACTCCAGGCAGGCCCCAGCCCAATGGGACCACCAAGATCAGCACCCCGATTGCTGCCGCCATCGATACGAGCATCGCCGCGGCCAGGTAGCCGAACTCGGCGGTGCCCATGACGATCCCGTCCCAGACATACACGAGAGCGGCCAGCGGTTGAATGGCAGCCAGCAGCCACCACATACTTTCGATCGCCTCAATAACTTCTGGCTCGTTCGTGAACCACCCCGGTATCACCGACCGGGTGGCCAGCAGTAGTACAAAAAACGCGACACCTGCCACGGCTCCGAGCTCGAGCAAACGGATGGAAACATCCCAGGCGTCGGCTCTCCGACGCTCCCCCAGGAAACGTGCGATGAGGCTCTGGGCGGCGATGGCGAGGCCGTCGATCGCCAGGGCGAGGAAGATGAGAAGCTGAGCCCCGACCTGATGGGCGGCTACCTCCGCATCGCCGATCGTTGCGGCCACCCGGGTCGCCACCGTGAACGTGATGAGCAACGCTGAGGTCCTGATGATCACATCGCGCCCCACCTTGAGCAAACCCATCAGCTCGGCCGGGATTACCGGCACCAGCCGGACCCCAAGACGCCCCCACAACAAGGCGACAAACCAGGTGGCCCCCACCCACTGGGCGATCAGAGTGGCGACGGCGGCGCCCTCCAAACCCCAACCGGCGCCGAAGATGAGCAGTGGGTCGAGCACGAGGTTGACGATGTTGAATCCGATCGTCACGTAGAACGGAGTCCGGGTGTCTTGATGGCCGCGGAAGGCGCCGTGCCCAAGCGTGATGATGAGAACCGCGGGTGCTGCCAGTGCCCGAATGCGCAGATATCCGGCCGCTTCAGCCGCCACCGATTCTGAAGCCCCCATGAGGTCGAGGGCGGGCCCGGTCAGGAGCTGCAGGATCACCACTACCAGCACCCCCAGGCCGACGGCTCCAACGAGTGCGGTGGCAATGACCCGGGCGGCTCGCTCGCTGTCGCCCTCACCGAGAGCCTTAGCGACGAGCGGCGTTACGCCGTACGCCAGGAAGTTGAAGGCGAAGAAGGCGAGAGCGAAAATGGCAGCGTCGACCCCGAGGGCGGCCAGCGAAGTCGTGCTCAACCGGCCCACAAAGGCGGTATCAACCAGGCTGACGAGCGGGTCGGCTGCTAGTGCACCGAGCGCCGGCACTCCGATGGCGAGGATGCGCCGATCGTACGACCGGCGGGTGCCGCTACGCACCAGGAGGCGGCGTCTTGTCCGGGTAGGGGCATAGCTCGTTGAGAGGACACTCGTAGCACAGCGGCTTGCGAGCGTCGCATACCTCCCGGCCGAACTGGATATATCGCATCGAAATCCCGGACCACTGGCGCCGGTCGTACAGCTCACGGAGATCGAACTCGATCTTGTTCGGATCAGTGTGGGTGGTGAGGCCGAGGCGGTTGGCGAGTCGCTTGACGTGGGTGTCGACTGCGATGGCTGGTTTTCCCCACGCTTCGGCCAGCACAACGCTGGCCGTCTTACGACCGACGCCGCGGAGCGTCACCAGCTCGTCGAGATCATCTGGCACCACTCCCCCGTAGCGTTCCATGAGGTCGGCGGACATCGTCACGATGGACTTGGTCTTCTGTCGATAGAAGCCTGTGGAAAAGATGACTTTCTCCACATCGGCCATCTTCGCTCCGGCCAACGACGCCGCGTCCGGCCAACGCTTGAAGAGAGCCGGTGTCACGTTGTTGACGTTTTCGTCTGTGGTTTGCGCCGAGATGATCGTGGAAACAAGCAGCTGCCACGGGCTGCGGTAGTCGAGGGCGGTGCCGATCTGCGGGTAGCGCTTCTTGAGACGCCGCAGCACCAGCCGGGCGCGGTGACGGGTGGTCTCGGTGTCTGCCATCAGACGGCGATGCTACCGGGAGCCTCGGCCTCCAAGACCGGGTACCATCCTCTCGTGCTGTTACGTGCTGCGATCGAGACGAGGGGTCGGGTCGAGGGAGATATCCTCAAAGTCGACGACTTCCTCAACCACCGGGTTGATCTGGAGTTGTTCCCCGAAATCGGTGAAGCGATCGCCAAACGGTTCTCCAGCTCGCAGCCCGACCTCGTCCTGACAGCGGAGGCAAGCGGTATTCCTCCCGGGTTCGTAGCCGCCCAGGCACTCAGTGTCCCTCTGGTGTATGCGAAAAAGTATGTCGGGGTCGGCGAGCGCTACACCTTCGCCCGGGAAGTGTCCTCACCAACGAAGGGAACCGAATATCGGGTCGAGGTGGCCCGCCGGGTCCTCCCGCCCGGGCTCCGGGTTGCCATTGTCGACGACTTCCTGGCGGGGGGCCGTACAGCCGAGGCACTCGGTGAGATCGTTGAGGAAGCAGGCTGTGAAGTCCTCGGCTTTGTGTTCGTGGTGGAGAAAACGTTCACCAATGGGCGGGAGCGGCTGGAAGGCCATGGCTGGGCGGTAGATTCGCTCGTCCGGATTGCCTCGCTCGAAAACGGCGTGGCGGTGTTGGAGCCTGAGTGAGGATCCCAGACGAGCGCATCGCAGAGTTCCGGGAGCTGTACGCCGATTGTTACGCCTGTGGTCTCTCCAATCCGATCGGCCTCCACCTCGATGGGTTCCATCGACGTTCTGATTCTGAGATCGGCGCTACATTCCGTCCCCGCCCGGAGCACCGGGGCACGATTAGCTCGCTCCACGGTGGTGTGATCGCGGCAACCCTCGATGAGATCTGCGCCTGGACCTCGGTGCTGCTGGCCGACACTTTGGCGGTGACCGCCACCCTCGATATTCGCTTCCGCCAACCCGGCGACACCGACGGCTCATACACGCTGACCGGCACACTGGGCGAGGCGTCGGGTCGGCGCTTACGCATCAACGGGGCCATCAACCGCGGCGACGTCGTGGTTGCCGAGGCCCGCGGCCTGTTTCTGGCCACCGACTCGGTTGCCTCCTTGTGGCCGTCAAACGCCTGACGCCCTTCTTCCGATCCGCCACCCTGACAGACCCTACGGAATGAAAATGTCGTCGTGGCTGTAGCGAGTTGGTTGGTGGCGGCGTCGACCCGGGGTGCCGGCCACCCACACAACAAAACGCAGCAGAGCGGCCAGCCCGATCAGGACGAGCAGCAAAACGAGCGCCAGGCGGGGCCCACGGAAATTAGCTACCCGACACGAGTCGAGTCCGGTCTCACACAAGCCCCACCCGGTCCCGTCACCGGACAGGTCGAGCAGGATGAGCAAGGGCACCGCCGCCACCGCCAGAATGGCGAGGACCGCTACGAACACGAGCGCCTTGACTACGTAGGGGTGCATGGTGGCGATGGTAGTTGGCGCGGCAGTTATCGAGCGCACATCGCGTAGTCGGCCGGCCTCGATTTGCATCGACGGCCTCAGATCCGGATAATTACATCCCTGTAACTTTCGCACGCCGGCGAGGCAAAACGTGTACTTCTTAGAGCCCTTCTCGACCGAGGAACAGGCGGTCCTGTCCCGCTATTTCACCAACCTCGATAAACCGGTGTTTGCCCTCATCAACTTGCCGGAGGTGGTGAAGGGGGCCCTATTCGCCCGGTACAGCCGCACCCACAAATCACTGCGCCGGCTGCTCCTCGACGAGTTCCTGGCCGACCCCGAACAAGGAATCGACGCCATCGCCGGCCAGCTCCAGGCCGACGATCAGGTGGTAGCGACCGAGAAGGCCGAAGCACTCTATCAGCGGGTGTTCAGCGAATACGGCGACGACTCGGTTGCCCAATTGGGCGGTGTGCACCTGGCGTGCGAGCAAGCATCGAACCTGCTCACGAAGGTGTTGGAGCGGGGCCGTCTCGCCGCCTACTTAGAACAAAGCACCCGCTACATATATTACGACCGGCCGATCGGTGAGCGGTTCCGGTATTTTACTCCCGCCGAAGTCATCGGGGCGAAACTCACAACCGAGTACCAAACGACTATGGACTGGTTGTTCGGGGCCTACTCAGAAGTTGTCGGCCGGCTCGTCCCCCACTTCGAAGAGCAGTTCCCCCAGGGAGCCGATGATTCGGACTTCGTATGGAAAGCGACCATCCGGGCCAAGGCATGCGATGCTGCTCGTGGGCTTCTGCCGGCTGCCACCACGTCCAATGTCGGAATCTACGGCACCGGGCAGGCATACGAGTCGTTGCTGCTGCGGATGCGGGCCCATCCGCTGGCCGAGGCAGCCGACTATTCCCAGCTCATGCTTGACGAGCTTCGAAAAGTCATTCCATCGTTTGTAAAACGGGTCGACGCACCAGACCGGGGCGGCGTGTGGAGCGCCTACCTGGCAGACATCCGTACCGAGATGGACGAACGAAGTTCGGCGCTCGGCTTGAAACCCGATGGTCGGCCCGAGGTTGTCCTGACAGATTGGGACCCCGACGGGGAAATCAAAGTAGCCGCCGCTTCCCTCTATGCCCAAAGCGACCTGCCGGACGATCAGCTTCTGCATGTGGTCGGGGGGCTGCCATCAGCGGCGCGTGAAGAGTTGATCCGCGCCTACGCCGGGGACCGCACCAACCGGCGCCACAAGCCGGGCCGGGGGATGGAACGGACCGGCTATCGGTTCGACATACTGTGCGACTACGGCATCTTCCGGGACCTGCAGCGTCACAGACTCATGACTCTCGATTGGCAGCGGCTCGGGACCCAGCACGGATACATGACCCCCGACCCGATCCGAACTGTGGGTGCCGTCGAGCTGTGGGACGAGGCGATGGACCGTGCTGCCCACCTCGCCGATCGTATTGAGACAGAGGCCGGGCCGGATGCAGCACAGTACGCGGTCCCCTTCGCCTACAAGATCCGCTTCTACATGGACCTGAACGCCCGAGAAGCATTCCACCTCATCGAGCTGCGCACCGCCCAGGGTGGGCACGCCGATTACCGGCGGGTATGCCAGGAGATGCACAGGTTGATCCGTGATCAGGCCGGTCACACGATCATCGCGGACGCGATGTCCTACGTCGACTACAACAACTACGAACTCGGCCGGTTGGAGAGCGAACGGCGGTCTGCTGCGAAACGCCAGGCGGCTGGAGTGCCGGAGCCCGCCGCCTGATGGTCTGGTGATGAATCGCACGAGCATCACTAGATTCCAGGTATGGCAGAACTCGACGTTGACGCACTCATCATCCGATATCGGGAACGCGCCGCGGCGGTAAAGGATCGGAGCCTGCCGCCGGTGGCCGGCGATGAGCGCCAGCTCTTCCTCAAACAGGCCGAGCTCGACTTTCTCGACTTCAGCCTCGTGGGAAACGCCACCTGGGCGGTTGAGGACGGTCACCTGGTGCTCAGGATCCCACTCACGTCCAACGGCGACTGACGTTGTTCGATTGCTCGCTCCTGTTGGTGAGTGGCAAAGGGGGCGTAGGGAAGTCGGCTGTCACCGCCGCTCTCGGCATCGTGGCGGCTCGGCGAGGACTCTCGGTGCTCACCATTTCGATGACCGAGGACCTTGGCTTGGGAGCCCACCTGGGAGTCGATCGGCTCGGCTACTCCCCCCAGGAGATCCGCCCTGGCATCCACGGAATGACCATCGACCGCTCGTATGCACTTGACGAGTACATACGACTGCAACTCCATGCTCCCCGCATCGCTCCCCTCGGCCCGGTGGCCCGCGGCCTCAATGCCCTGGCCGATACCGTGCCAGGTATTCGAGACATCATCACGATCGGGAAGGCCCTTTTCGAGGCCGGCCGCGATCGGTGGGACCTGGTCATCGCCGATGCACCGCCCCTCGGCCAGGTGACCTCTTACTTACGTGCCCCTGAGACCATCGCCAGCCTGGTTCCGGTTGGCCGGGTGAGAGATCAGGCTCTCCGGTACCAAGCACAGTTGGCCGACCCTGGGTTTTCCGGGCTGGCGCTCGTGACTACGGCCGAGGAGCTGCCCGTGGTCGAAACTCTGGAGGCGTTCGACGGCATCGCCGAGGCGGTGACGATATCGGCGGTCATCACCAACCGGCTGCTATCTCCACTCGGTGTATCAGAAGCCACGGTGCTCGCCCAGCCGGCGGGAGCCCATCGCGACGCCGGGCTCCTTCATCGAGGTCTCCGTCGCGGCCAGCGTCGATGGAACGGTCAGCTGCCGGACGGACCGCAGCTGCCGTATTTGTTCGGCGTGCACACCCCCGGCGAGGTGGCAGTGCGGATCGCCGACCAGCTTGGTGAAGCATTGTGACAGGCGTTGTTCTCGTGACCGGCGGCGGCGGGGTCGGCAAAACCACCATCGCGGCCGCGGTGGGCGTGGCTGCAGCTGAGGCCGGCCACGAGACGTTGGTGCTCACCGTCGACCCCGCCCGCCGGCTCGCCACCGCCCTCGGGCTCGAACAACTCGGCAATCACCCTGAGCCAAACCCGAAGCTCAAGGGATTGTCTGCGGCCATGCTCGACTCGGCTGCCTCCTGGGACGCCATCGCCTATCGCCATGCCCCGGCCGACATAGCGGAGCGCCTCGTGACCAATCCGCTGTTTGATGCGGTCGCCACCCGCTTCCCCTCTGGCCAGTCGTATGCGGCCGCAGAAGAAATGACGGTCCACATCGAGAGCGGGAAATGGGACGTGATAGTGGTTGACACTCCCCCGGCTTCGGGCGGCATTGAGTTCTTTGCCTCACCGACCCGGATGCGGGAGCTGGTCGGTGGCCGACTCTTGCGGTGGTTGACCGGCGCCGGCCTGCCGGGACGCCGGGGGCTCTTCAACCTGGCCGGACGTCCGGCCTTGCGCCTGGCCGATACACTCCTGGGCGGCCCCCTCTTGGAACAGGTGGCCGAGTTCCTCTTCGATCTCCGAACGACATACGACGGCATCTCAGCCAAATCGGTCGACATCGAGCAACATTTACGCGCCGCCTCCACCGTTGTCGTGACCACAGCCGATCCGGGACCCCTGCGCGAGGCCCTCCGCTTCCACGAAGTAGGGATCAAGCCCGCCCTCGTTGTGTTCAATCGGGCCCTCCCGAGCGAATGGCTGGCGCACGAAGAGCCGCTCGTGGATGGGCGAGCCGCCGCCGCGCTCAACGAAAACCTGGCCCGCTGGGCGCTCGAGGTACGACGCCAGGAGGATTCACGGGCCGACTTCAGCGGCCGGGTCGCCACCCCGGTAGCCGCGGTCCCGTGGCTGGCAGACGCCCCCGTCGATCTCGAAGGGCTCCGCGCCATCCTGGCCGGGTCCCCGGAACTTTCGCTAGACCGCCTCGGAATCTGACCCTCCCTCCCAGGCCGAAGGCTCTTGCCGGGAACCCGAAACGCCTCCGAGAGCGTCTCATTCGCCAGGCGATCGGGAGGCCTCTTATGAGACGTATGAACCGTCGTTCACCCTGGTTGGTGGCGCTGTTGCTAATTGCCATAGTGGCGGGGGCCTGTTCGGATTCGGATTCGGACAGTGCATCCCAGACCACGTTCCGAGACGCAAGCGGCGACGCCACCAACACCACCACAGCAGGTGCCACCACCACCACAGCAGGTGCCACGGCGACCACGTTCGCCGCAACCGCCACAACCGCCGCCGACAGCCTGCCCGGAGGCGAGTCCAGCCGAGAGGCCGTTTCGGCCGGCACGATATCCCTGTCGGGTACCAACCAACTCGGCGACGACAGAATCGCCCCGGTTGTGTTCCAGACCCTCGATTTTGGGCGCGACATTATTTTCACCGCCGAGATGTCCGTGGCGGTTACCGACGTCGCGGTGGCCGGCGACACAGCCACCCGGGAGATCGCCGCCCTCGGTGGCTTCTTGTTCGGCCAACGGACCACCGGCGCACCGAACCCAACAAGTGTGCTCACCTTCAAGGTTCTTCCCAAGGACTTCACGGAGGCTCTGGATCGTCTGGGAGCCATTGGCGACATCCGGTCACAGAATGTTTCGACCAGCGACGTCACCGAACGCATCGTCGACCTCGAGAGTCGCATCCTCACCGCCGAGGCCAGTGTCGAGCGGTTGCGGGAGCTCCTGTCGAGTGCCGGCGGCGTGGCCGTCGTTGTGCAGGTGGAATCCGAACTGCTCCAGCGTGAAACCCAGCTCGAGACTCTTCGGGGACAGCTCCGCACCCTGGAGGACCAGGTCGGTTTAGCCACCATTGTCATCTCCCTGACCGAAGCGGTCACCCGGCCCGGCATCGAGCTGGCGGTGACCGCCTACCCCGGCCACGAGGACCTCGGACGGTCCTGCCCGGGCGATTTCGGCCTATCGATCGAGGAGAACACCGAAGCCACAGTCTGTTTTGAGATTATTAATGTGGGAGACACCACGCTGACCGGGCTCGAGCTGAGCGATCCGGTGCTCGACATCACTCTGGCAGATCTCACCCTCGTGGAGGGGGGATCAACCGGCACGATCGAGCCCGGAGAGCGCATCATCATGGCGCTGGAGATTGTCCCGGAACGTGATGTGCGCACCCAGACCCGGGTGAGCGCAACACCACTCAATCAGGAAGGTCAGCCGCAGGAGGACCGCTCGGTGGCGAACACGACGTCCGTGTTCATCGACACGGTGGATCCTGGTGGCTTGCCAGGATTTACTGAGGGTTTGTCCGCCAGCCTGGCTTTTCTGGCCGATCTGGGACGAATTTTCATCCTCACAGCCGGTGTTCTGCTTCCATTCAGTTGGCTGCTTCCGATAGCAGCTTGGTTGCTGGTCCGTTGGCGGCGCCGCCAGGGGGTGCTCATACCGGAGGTGGATGACGCCGCCCTCGAGTCGGGCTGACCCACTGCTCTGGACGACCGGAGACTGTGACCGCTCAAGCCAGGGCGCGTGGCCCGAGCAGCTCCTTGAGCTCGGCATATAGAGCCGAACGGGTTTCAACTCGGAAGTCATCACCGAGCCGGAGCACTTTCATTTCCCCGGTCTCGTTGACCATGTGCAAGAAGACTGGAGCCTTTCCCGGATGGTTGTGCAGGATCGACTTGAGTTTCGTCACCAGGGTCTGTGACATGGCTGTCGCAGCCACCTTCACTCGCACGGCGCCGTCGGGGCGAAGGTCCGGCTCACTGAGGGTGGCGGATACCAGCTTGACGTCGTCACCCCGGTGATCGAGGCGGCCTGAGACCATCAGAATAGCGTCTTCACGGATCAGCGGCCCTACTTCAGCGACGGTGCGAGGAAAACAGATGACCTCAACACTCGCCTCCAGGTCCTCGAGGTCGAAAAAGATCATGGGATCACCGGCCCGGGTGTAGCGGCGTGTGATCGAGGACACCATGCCCCCCACCATGACCTCAGTGCCATCCTCGAGCTCAAACAGCGACGGTATTGACGCGGTCGCCAGCCGGTTGAGTGCACTGCCGACCGCCAGGAGTGGGTGATCGGAGATGAACAGGCCCAGCATCTCCTTCTCGAAGCCAAGCTTGATCTTTTGATCCCACTCGTCGGCCGGAATCCCAACCGGTGATAGCTCCAGCGCCGACTCAGCACCACCGAACAAGCTGTACTGGCCGGCGTCTTCGGCCCGGCGACGTGCCAGCGTGTTCTCCAGCTGCTGCTCGAATACGAGTGTGAGGCCCCGCCGGCTATGTCCGAGCGAATCGAAAGCGCCGGCTTTGATGAGCGACTCAACCGTTCTTTTGTTGAGCACGGACAGGTCGACCCGGTTGATGAAGTCGGTGAAATCCGTGAACGGCCCATTCTTCTCCCGCTCGCTGAGAATGGCCTCCACCACCCCCTCCCCGACATTACGAATGGCCGACAACCCGAAGGGGATTGAGCCGTCACGGGCATTGAAGTCGAGTTCTGAGCGGTTGATGTCTGGGGTTAGCACTTTGACATCGAGCTGCCGGCATTCGTTGAGGTAGAGCGCCGTGCGGTCCTTGTCCCGTTTTGTCGATGTGAGGAGCGCGGCCATGTACTCGGCCGGGTAGTGCGCCTTGAGCCAGGCGGTTTGATAGGCAACCAATCCGTAGGCGGCCGAATGTGATTTGTTGAATCCGTAGCCGGCGAAGTGCTCGATGTAGCCGAATAATTCTCGGCCGAGCGTCTCGGGGTGGCCGTTGGCGACGCAGCCTGCCACGAATTGCTCTTCTTGTTTGGCCATGACCGAGGCGATCTTCTTGCCCATCGCCTTGCGTAGGAAATCGGCCTCCGCCATCGAGAACCCCGCCATGGTGCGGGCGACCTGCATCACTTGCTCCTGGAACACCATGATCCCGTAGCTGTCGGCCAGCACCGGCTCGAGGTCGGGATGGAGATACTCGACCGGTTCCCGCCCGTTCTTGCGGTCGGCGTACTTGTTGTGCATGCCGGCGCCCAATGGGCCGGGCCGATAAAGAGCATTGAGGGCAACGATGTCGCCGAAGTGATCGGGCTTCAGATTGCGCATGAGCGCCCGCATCGGACCGCCCTCCAGTTGGAACACCCCGATCGAGTCTCCGCGCTGCAACATCTCATACACGGAGGGGTCATCGAGCGGGACGTGGTCGATGTCCACCCGCTCACCGGTGTTGTCCTCGATGATCTCGAGGGCCCGTTCGATGGTCGACAGGTTGCGAAGCCCGAGAAAGTCCATCTTGAGCAGCCCGAGTGCCTCAACGGCATGCATCTCGTACTGGGTGACGACCTCGGCATCCTCGCCTTTCTGCTGGAGTGGCACTATCTCGATGAGCGGAGTCGGTGCGATCACGACGGCGGCGGCGTGAATGGAATCCTGTCGACGCAGCCCTTCCAGCCCGCGAGCAGTCTCGACTACCCGGCGCGAGTCGCCATCCACACCGATCTCTTCGCGCAGACCGGCCGCGGCCGAGTAGAAATCGCGGATGGCCGGATCGGCACCCTTGCCTGGATCGACCAGACACTGCGCCAGGGTGGCCTCGACGCCGAGGATGGCAGGCGGCATGAGCTTGGCGAGCTTGTCACCCTTGCCGTAGGGAAAGCCCAGCACCCGGGCTGCGTCCCGGATGGCCTGGCGCCCCTTGATGGTCGAGACCGTGATGACCTGGGCAACATGGTCCGTGCCGTATCGCTCGGTGCAGTAGCGGATGACGTCCGCCCGATATCGCTCATCGAAATC
>JAUXJL010000210.1 GCA_030624805.1 Acidimicrobiia bacterium | reverse complement strand
ACCTGGGCGACGATTTCGCCCGCCTCCAAATGGCGCTCGAAGCCAAACTGGCCGGTGGCGCAAAAGGTGCACGCCATGGCGCAGCCTGCCTGGCTCGATATGCACAGCGTCGTGCGCCTGGCGTAGCCCATCAAGACCGCCTCGATGCTGGCACCGTCGGCCGCCCGCATCAGCCACTTCAGGGTTCGGCCTGAATCGGCGACCTGCTCGGCTTCGACCTCAAATGGCCACAGTTCGAGCTGTTGGCGCAACTCACCGGGCAGGTTGGTCATGTCGGCAGTTTCGAGAACCGGAGCCTTGTAAAGCCAGTGCCGGAGCTGATCGGCTCGGTAGGCGGGCTGGTCAGGCCACTCTGAGCCGAGTTGGTTGGGATCGGTGAGATAGAGCACCGTCAGCCCTTTGGCAGCTCCTTGGCCTGAGCGATCCAGTCTTCGATCGAGGCTCGCCCACCAAACTCGGCTGAAACCGTGGCGGCGTCGGCCTCGGCGAGTGCCGCGAATGTTGTAATCCCCATGTCCGCCAGCTGCTGTGAATATTTGGGTCCGATGCCCTTGATGTCGGTGAGATCGTCCGGGACGGCGGCCGGGGGCTTGTTTTTTGCCGGGTCCGGGACCGCCTTCAGAGCAGGGCGGGCCGACCATTCGCCTTCTGCCACGGCCCCCCTTCTCTCTCCCTGCTGGCGCTTGTACCACACGGCCACGGCCCCGGCCACGGCGCCGGCGATTACAAGGAGGCGGAGCACTCGCTTCATTCGGTAGACGATAGCCACGGATTGTTACGGAGCGAGCGTGCTGGTGGTTGTCGCCGGGCTGGTCGAGGTCGTGGTAGGCGCCGGGGTGGTTGTGGTGGTCGGTGGGAGCGTGGTGGTGGGGACTGTGGTGGTCGGTGGGAGCGTGACGGTGGTTGTGGTTGTCGCCGGAGGCACCACCGAACCATTGCCCCAACATGCGATGCTGGCGTTCCAATGTTTCCAACCGCCGTTCGAATACACGAGCCAGGCCGCCACGGCGGTATTTGCCGCCGGATCATAGATGTCTGCGCCGCCCACTCCCGCTTTCTCAGACCGACTCGTCCAGAACCGGGGAATGTGCTGGAAGAGGCCAGAAGCTCCGCTGGTCGGGTGGTTGGCGTTGGCGTCGTATCGACTCTCACACCATGCGATCAATACGGCCCGTTCCACATCGCCGGGTTGAAAGTACGCAGCTGCGAGGTCGTACACCGCATCCGGAGGTAGCGGCGCACGGATCCGGGTCGGCACTGCAGTGGTTGTGGTTCTGCGAGCGACCGTGGGTGTAGTTGTGGTTGTAGTTGTAGTCACCGGCACCGTAGTGGTGGTTGTGGTCGGGGCGATCGTGGTTGTTGTGGTGGTCGTTGTGGTGGTCGTGGCCGGCGTCGCCGGGCTCAGCATGTCCTCGGAAAAGCCAAAGGCGGCTTGTCGTCCGGCCGCCGCCCCCACACCGGGAGGAAGTGTGGCTGAGGTAGCGGCAGTGGTGTCGGGCGCGTCGAACTCGGCGAGCTCTCCGCTCGGCGAAAAAGCAGCAAAGGCCGCCATTGCGAGGAGGGCGATCACCACCCAGGTGGCGAACGCCAGTAGTCGTGTAAATCTCACGCCCGTACGTTTCCGCTTCCTAAACAAAGATCCACGATGCGCCAGCATGCGTGGAATCGGATGAAGGTTAGGACGAATCGTCGCAGCAAGCCAGATCGCGAAAAAGAGCCTTATGGGCGGCTGGTAGCCTCTCGGCGCGCATGAAAGTCGACCAAACGCTGCACAACCTGCCATCCGGGTCGCTTTTTGACGGGGCTGGGTACGCCGTTTGGGCAGAGTCGCTCGGATTCGACGGGCTTTTCACGGCGGAGACCGGTCATGACCCGTTTCTCCCGATCGCGGTCGCGGCGGGTCAGACCACATCAATCGATTTAGGGACCGCAATCGCCGTTGCCTTTGCCAGGTCGCCCATGACCGTCGCCTACACCGCATGGGATCTGGCCGAAGCGTCCGGCGGTAGGTTTCTGCTGGGGTTGGGGACTCAGATCAAGGCACACATCGTGCGCCGTTTTCAGATGCCATGGTCAAGCCCCGCCCCTCGGATGCGTGAGTACATTGCCGCTCTCCGAGCTATCTGGAGCAGTTGGCAGACCGGTGGACGGCTGGCCTTCGCCGGAGACTTCTACGAATTCAACCTGATGACTCCGTTCTTTTCTCCTTCCCCGATGTCCTACTCCGAGATCCCGATTTATGTTGCCGGCGTCGGTGATTACATGTGCCAGGTTGCCGGCGAGGTAGCGAACGGCTTCCACATCCACCCATTCCACACTCTCCGGTACCTGAATGAGGTGGTTGGTCCCAACATGGCGAAGGGAGCTGCCCGAGCCGGGAGAACGGCTGATGAGGTGGAGCTCGCAACCGGTGCCCTCGTGATTACCGGTCGTACGGAAGAGGAGCTGGCCGCCAGTCGAATCGCCACCAAAATTCAGATCGCCTTCTATGCCTCGACACCTGCCTATCGGGGGGTTCTCGATCTCCACGGCTGGGATTTCGGTACCGACCTGACGGCTATGAGTCGGCGCGGGGAGTGGATGGAAATGGGTAATGTGATTCCCGATGAGGTGGTCGACGAGCTTGCGGTGACCGCCCCACTCGATTCGCTTGGCGAGGCACTCCGTGACAAATATGAGGGCAGACTGGACCGTGTCGGCTTCTACTTCAGCACCATTCCCGGCCAGCCCCCGCTCATCGATCTGACCGACGAGGAGTGGGCGTCACTCCTGGCAGGTGTCCGAGGGTGAGTCGACTCTTGATTGTTCGTCACGGTGAAGCAGAGGGCAACCGCGAGCACCGTTTCATCGGGCAGAGCAACGTGCCTCTCACCGAATTCGGTCGAGCCCAGGTGACCCTTCTCACCCAGCGGCTGTCTGGACTTGGGATCAGCCGGGTTGTGTCATCCGATCTCCGTCGGGCCGCCGACACGGTGATCCCGACAGCTGAGGCTCTCGGTATGGAGATCCGATACGACAAACGCCTCAGAGAAATTGCCAACGGCGAGTGGGCCAACCTGACCGCCGTCGATGTGGAGGCTCGATGGCCCGATCTGTGGAACCGCTATCGCGACGGAGAAGACGTCGATCGACCGGGCGGTGAGTCGTGGGCCGACGTGCAAACCCGGGCCGTGGAGGCCATCGAGGAGCTGGTTGAGATGCTCGATGACGACGAAACCGTTCTGGTGGGGACTCATGCCGGCCCTGCTATCGGGATACTCAGGTGGGCAATCGGTTTGCCTCGCGAAGGCACTCTGTGGGGTGGACCGTTCGGCAAACTGCACAACACATCGATCAGCACCATCTCAGTACCCGGTCCTCGCCTCCAAACACTCAACGACACAGGACATCTGGAGAGCACCGGGGGTTTGGTCGTCTGACGTCCCGGTGGGGGAGGAGCAGGAAGCAGGAAGCAGGAAGCCGTTCTCAGCACCGTGGTGGGTGCCGCAGTTTTGCGTATTGCGTACGGGGGAACTGCGTCTTGCGCGGCTCGGCGGAGCCGAGCCCTCAACGCATCAAGGCCGGGATCCGACGGTTGAGGGCGTCGAGGACGGCACGGACCACGGCTTCGGCCTCGTCGCCGCGGATGAGGGCACTCCCCACCGCCACGTCCTCGTCGACTCCTCGCATGCTGACCACCTGAGCGACAACCACCGGCCGAACTCCCACCGAAGTGGTTGCCACCGCCTCAAGGGCGAGGGGAGGGCTGCCGCCCAGGACCTCCTCGAGGGCCCGCAAGGTGGCTTCGCCGATGATGCGAAGCCTGGCCGATGCCGCAGCAGGCCCGTCGGCCGAGCCACTGAATTGTTCGCTGTTCCAGGTAAGGGTGACCGTGACGGTAGTGCTCGGCCCCTCCGGGTATTCCTTGATTGAGGTGATAATGGGCCGGTCGGCGTCCCCGCCCTTCTTCTCCTCACCAAGTTGCACAACCGACACAGCTCTTCGGTCGATGCCGACTCCGAAACGCGCCATGGCAAGTGATTGGACGTCGCGAACCACCTGTTTGGCCGGTTTGGCAGGCGATGCGAGCACATGCACCTCGCTGATGCGGTCACGATCGTGCACAATTCGAACGGCATCAACGGCCGGCAGGCGACATAGGGTCTCTTCGAGCTCTCGGAAGTCCACGACTACGTAGGGTAGTGGGGGGCTTGGGTGCTATGTTGTCAACTCGCGAAAACCCAACTATGTTGGTATTGCTCGATGAGCCTGTCGATTCTTCCCAGCGCTGAGGTGAGGATCGACGGCGGAGGACGGGCGCCTCCGTGATCTACAACGATTTCCTCGACTTCGGTCGTGGGAGGTGAAGGTGCCCGGGAGACGTCCTAACAACCCAAGCGGAGCGCGTT